>JAIVWI010000042.1:0-17926 GCA_048636595.1 Oceanospirillum sp.
CCTCGGGGGAGATACAGCCCGTAAACAGGCCAGCCTCGGCTGAAGTTGCCAGTGCTCCAAGCAGGACAAAAGCTGTAATTACGACTAATTTTTTCATCAAAGACTCTCCTGATTTTTTTTAGCAGGTCATTAAAGACCTATCTAGACTATAGGAGACAATTCAGAATTCTGCAGATGAAATACAAGAATCTTCGGCAGCACATCAAGTCATTCCCGGGCACAAATCAATTTTGACTGCTATGTTTAGTATGAGCGGTCGCTTCCGCGGCCGTGATGACAAAGACCTAATACCGGGAGAAAGAGGATGAAGAAGATTCTGCTAATTGCACTATTTTGCCTGCCAGGCGCGGCGTGGGCCGGGCATATGGACGTAATTCCAATCACACTAAAAGAAAGCTGCTCACTGAGCGCTTTCATCAAAATGAAAGACGACTTCAATAAAAACTGGGGTAAGGATTACAATTACCATGTAGAGATCGCCGCCCCGCTCCAGAGCAATGATATGAGTACCATTTACTGGATGGGAAGAAGTAAAAACACTGCTGCATTCGGGGCCGCGTTTGACGCGTGGAGTGAGGAAATACAAGACTCCGAAAGCGTGGCCGGAAAATTGAACGCCAGATTTGTCGATTGTCTTGAACCATGGGAAGCAAGGCGCAGTTACATCGTGAACTGAAACATTCGCAATCGGCCAGGGCTATTGGCGTGAGCATTGGCTTGTTCATTCATTCCAGTCCGCTTAGTGATTCTGACTCTCAGGCTGGCACAAGCCCTTTCGGAGCAAGGGGTCTTCTTCCAGGACCCTTTGAAACACGATGTTTCAAGAGGAGGCCCCAGGGAAGGGTTTATGCCGTGTCCTGGAAGAAGACCCCTTACTCCGAACGGGCTAGCTGGAGAGATCCAGGCGAATAGAGAGATCCAGGTCCTCCGCCCGGTGACAGGCTACCCAGTCACCATGTTCCATGCGCCGGAGTGCGGGTACATCCGACTCGCAACGACTGACCTTGTAGGGGCAACGTGTGTTAAACACACAACCCCTTGGCGGGTCATATGGCGACGGAATGTCCCCGGTCAACCAGCTGTCCCGGCGCGCCTGGGCGGCCAGCTTGGGATCCGGTATCGGCACGGATTTGATCAGCGCGTTGGTATAGGGATGAAGCGGACGCCGGTACAAGGCTTCCCGCTCTGACAATTCCATGCTGCTGCCCATGTACATCACCATGATACGGTCGCTGATGTGTTTCACCAGCGACAGGTCGTGGGCGATGAATATCAGGGCCAGGCCGAGTTTATTCTGCAGGTCCTTGAGCAAATTGATGATCTGGGCCTGGATCGATACATCCAGTGCGCTGACCGGTTCATCACAAATCACCAGCCTGGGGTTGAGCACCAGCGACCGTGCAATGCCAATCCTCTGGCACTGGCCACCGGAGAATTCGTGCGGATAACGATTGATCTGGTTCTGCAGCAAGCCCACCATCTTCATCATGCCCCGGGCCCGCTCTTCCACCTGCAGCGGGGCCATATTGGGATAAAAAGTCCACAGAGGTTCGGAGATGATATCCCCGGCCGTCATGCGCGGATCCAATGAGGCCACCGGGTCCTGGAACACAATCTGGATTTCTTTGCGCTTCTGCCGCAACGCCTCCTCATCAAGCAGGGTCAGGTCTTCACCCTGCCACATCACCCTGCCCCGGTGTGGCTTGATCAAGCCCAGGATGGCCCGGGCCAGGGTCGATTTTCCGGAGCCGGTCTCTCCCACAATGCCCAGGGACTCACCGGCTTTGAGATCAAAACTGATACCGTTGACTGCCTTCAACACGCGCTCCTTGCGCTGAAACAGACTACCGGTGTAACTGGTGAAGTTGACTGCCAGGTCCTGGACCCGCAATACGGGGGCAGTCATTCGGCAATCTCCGCGGAATCTTCGCCAGAGCCGGTTGAACCCCCAACCATTTCAACATTTTCCATTTCACCATTTTCCATATCAATGAAACAGCGGCTCATGCGCCCGTCTTGCGCCACCTGCAAGGGAGGATCATCCTTGCATACGTCCATCGCCTTGCTGCACCGCTCGCGGAAATGGCAGCCGCTACCCAGGTCCAACAGATTGGGTGGATTGCCGGGGATGGAGTGGAGTTCGTCATCAACCGGCTGGTCCATGCGCGGAACGGAAGCAAGTAAACCCTGTGTGTAGGGGTGCTGAGGGCGGTAAAAAATATCCTCTGCGCTACCGGTCTCAACAAGTTGCCCGGCATACATCACCAGTATCCGGTCACATATCTCGGCGACCACGGCCAGATCGTGGGTGATCAAAATCAGCGACATATTGGATTTTTCACGCAGCTCTCCCACCAACTGGGTGATCTGGGCCTGCACCGTAACGTCCAGCGCCGTGGTGGGCTCATCGGCAATCAGTAAGCCCGGCTCACACAGCAAACCCATGGCAATCATCACCCGCTGACGCATACCCCCCGAGAACTCGTGAGGGTATTGTTTTACTCTTTCTTCCGGTGCGGGTATCCGCACCGCGCGTAACATTTCCACCGCGTGCGCCCGTGCTTCATCACGGCGCAGATTCTGATGCTGCCTGATCACCTCGACCATTTGTTTTTCGATGGTCAGGAATGGATTGAGCGAAGTCATTGGATCCTGAAAAATCATTGCGATCTCACAACCCCGGATCTTGTTCAATTCCTTCCGGGACATCTGCATCAGGTCCTGTCCCTTGAATTCAGCCTTACCGCTAGCCGATCCGTTTTCCGCCAGCAAACCCATGATCGCCATGACTGCCTGGCTTTTCCCCGCACCCGACTCTCCGACAATGGCGAGGCTTTCACCGGCATGGACACTGAAATCGAGGCCATTAACGGCCTGTACTTCCCCCTCCGGGGTGTCAAAATTGACCTTCAGGCCTGTCACTTCGAGCAGGGCCATCAGAGCCGGTCCTTGGGATCCAGCGCGTCGCGCATCCCGTCACCAATGTAATTGAAGCAATACAGGGTGACAGTCAGGAACGCCGCCGGGAAAATCAGGGTCCATGGCGCGGATTCCATGTCCTGCGCACCATCATTTACCAGCGCGCCCCAGGAACTCATGGGCTCCTGGACACCCAGTCCCAGAAAACTCAGGAAGGATTCGACCAGGATGATCTGGGGGATGGTCAGCGTGACATAGACCATTACCACGCCCAGCAGGTTGGGAATGATGTGGCGGCGGATGATGGCATTGTGATCAACGCCGCAAGCCCGTGCAGCTTCCACGAACTCGGTGTTCTTCAGGGCCAGTGTTTGCCCGCGCACGATTCTCGCCATGTCCAGCCAGTTGACTGCGCCAATCGCCACGAAAATCAATACGATGTGCCGCCCGAACACCACCATCAGGAGAATCACGAAAAACATGAAGGGCAGTGCGTAAATAATATCCACCATGCGCATCATGATACGGTCGGTGAATCCACCATAATAACCGGCAACGGCGCCGTAAGAGACTCCGATGGCCAGGCTGACGAGGGTCGCCACCAGGCCAACGAGCAACGAGATGCGCCCGCCCTCCAGCGTGCGGACGAGAATGTCACGACCGACTGAATCCGTTCCAAACCAGTGCCCGGTCTCCAGGCTGGGCGGGGAAGAAGTGTTATCCCAGTCCGTAAAATCACCCTCCCAGGGTGACACTATCGGTCCCACGATGACCAGCAGGATCATGGTGGCCATGATAATTCCGCTGATCACAGCAGCCCGGTTTTTCAGCAGGCGGTGCCAGGCATCCACCCACAGTGAGCGGCCGCGGATATCATCCTCGATCATCGCCGCCGCAAACGGATCTTCAGCCTGTATGTCTGCGATGTTGTTCATTGCGCCTCGTTATAGCGGATCCTGGGATTCATCCAGGCATAAAGGATGTCAACAATGAAATTGAGCAGGATGATAATCACGCCGTAGAAAATCACCACTCCCATCACCAGCGTGTAATCGCGATTCAGCGCACCTTGCACAAAGTAACTGCCCAGCCCGGGAATGCTATAGATGCGTTCAATGACAACTGAACCGGTGATCAGGGCCGCCGTGGCGGGGCCCATGAACGAAATCACGGGCAGCAACGCGGGTTTAAGCGCATGCCTGAGGATGACCAGGTACTCCGGCAGACCCTTGGCCCTGGCTGTGCGGATATAGTTACTGTGCAGCACCTCGATCATACTGCCGCGGGTCAGGCGGGCAATGTAAGCGATCGCCGGAAGAGCCAGTGTAACGACCGGCAAAACCATGCGTTGCACGGACCAGTCCCATCCGCCGGCCGGCAGCCAGCCCGCATAAACGGCCACCAACAGAATCAGCAGGGGCGCCACCACGAAATTCGGGATGGAAATACCCAGCATGGCCACACCCATGATGGAATAATCCACCGCTGTATTTTGCCGCATGGCAGCTACAATGCCGATCAGGGTACCCAGAAAAAATGCCAGCAGCATGGCCAGGCCGCCAATTGTCAGGGATACCGGGAAACCACGGGCGATTAACTCATTGACCGTCCAGTCCTTGTACTGGAACGACGGCCCGAAATCCAGCGTGATGATCTGGCCAAGGTAGCGAAAGTACTGCTTGATCAGCGGTTCATCCAGGTGATATTTAACATCCAGGTTCGCTCTGATTTCAGGTGGCAGGATTTTCTCGCTGTCAAACGGCCCGCCGGGCGCCATCCGGATCAGGAAAAAAGCGATCGTGATCAACACCAGCAGAGTCGGAATCAAACCAAGCAGCCGGCTGGCCGTGTGTTGTAATATTCCTTCCTGCCTCACTGCTCTTCCTCTTCAGCGGCCGTATCCGGAGCTTCCTCTTCTTCAACCGCAGTTTCTTCTTCAACCGCAGTTTCCTCTTTTTCAACCGCAGCTTCTCCCGCTTGCCTGGATTTCAACTTGAACATGTAGCGCGTGAGGTGATGATCCATGACGTTGTTTCGCCAGCCTTGCAGGTGCTGGTCAACCAGGCGCTTGGTGACATAGGAATAAATCGGGATGATGGCAAAATCGGTTAACAAAACCCTTTCAGCTTCGAACATCAGGCGCGCCCGGCGGGCCCGTAGCCGTTCGGTAGCAACCTCATCCAGCACGGCGTCAAAAATGCTGTTGCTGTAACCATAATCATTGCGTCTGTCCCCGGTTCTGAACAGCTCGAGAAAACTGTATGGGTCATTGTAATCGCTGACCCAGCCAGCCCTGAATACCTGTGTGATTGCTTTCTGTTGGCGGTTCTGCATGAAAACCCTGAATTCTTCATTCACCAGGGAAGCGTTTACACCGAGAACCTGCTTCCACATCGACGCAATGGCCAGCGCAATTTTCTTGTGATTTTCACTGGTGTTGTAACGGATTTCAATACGCAGGGGATTTTCGTCCGAATAGCCGGCCAGTTCGTACAAGCGACGCGCCTCTTCGTTTCTTTTCTCCTGGGACCAGTCCGCATATTCGGGTACAAATGGAATGTAGTCTTCGACCCCCGGTGGAACCAGTGCAAATGAGGGCTGCTCCCCAAACTGCGTGACCTTGTCAGTAATGATCTGGCGATCGATGGCAAAGATCAGGGCCTGCCTCAATTCCGGATTTTGAATAAACGGCTCGGCCTCGAGATTGAATCCGAAAAAATAGGAACCCATCCAGGGACTGATGATCAGTTCATCAGGATAGTGGCGTTTCAACCAGGTGAACTGGTTATTGGGCACTTCATTGGTCCAGTCCAGCGCGCCCGAGCGAAACTGGGTTATCTCGACAGACACATCTTCAATGGGCAAAAAAATCACGCGATCGACAATGGTGTTTTCTGCCTCCCGGTAAAATGGATTCTTCTCCAACTCGATGGAAACCCTGTGCTTCCAGTCCCCGAGCACGTAAGCGCCATTGGAAACCAGGTTGCCCGGGCGGGAAAACTCATCACCAAATTCTTCCAGGTTCCTGCGATTTACCGGGTAGGCCACGGGGTGGGTCAATAAACCCAGGAAATAGGGCGTTGGCCCGGTCAAGGTAATCTGCAGCGTGAACTCGTCCAGCAAAGCAACGCCCAGGTCCTCCAGCGGAAGTTCATCAGCCAGCACTTCCCGGGCATTCCTGATCGGCAGCAACATGGTTGCTGAAGGTGACGCCGTTCCGGGGCTGGCCGCCCGGCGGAGGCTAAAAACGAAATCATCTGCGGTCACCGGGTCGCCATTGGACCACTTCATGTCCCGGCGCAGGTAAAAGGTATAGGTTTTCGCATTCCGGGAAATATTCCAGCGGATCGCCGCACCCGGGATAATGTCGCCATCCGGCGCTTCGGTAGTCAGGCCTTCGAACAAATCACGCAAGATGTTTGCAGCGGGCACCCCTTCGGCCTGGTGAGGATCCAGGGTCTGTGGCTCTTCCCCGTTGCCCCTGGTTACGGTCTGATCTTGAGCCAATACTGCCGGGTGGGGGCGTCCGTCCTCGAGCAAAACGAGCGCAACGGGTTGATCCCTTTTCTCACGTGGCGGCGCAAATCCTCCATCCTGATCACGACAGGAAGCAAGCAACATGAGACTGAAAGCAATTAAAATCCTGATTGAAAGCGAAGCGGTCAAGGGTTCTCCGGCACAATATTGAGGTAGCGGGAAAGGTGAATATCACGAACATTATCCTCGAAACCGGTAATACGTGTGTTTACCAGATGACGCGAGACATAATAATAAAGCGGGATGACCGGCATGTCCTGCATTAAAATCGATTCTGCTTTGTGCAAAAGTTCCATTCGCGCCGAACCACCGACCAGGTGAGTGGATGCCATCGTCTGATCAAACTCCGGATTGGCGTAAAAAGTAGTGTTCAAAGCATTGTCACTGATGAACAGGTCCAGGAAACTGGCCGGATCACCGTAATCTGCAATCCAGCCCCCGCGAAACACCTCTGTCACCACGCCCATCCTGCGGTTATTCACAAAGACTTTCCACTCCTCGTTGACCAACTCGGTCGCAACGCCCAGCACCTGCTTCCACATCGCCGAAACTGCGACCGCCATGCGACGGTGAAGTTGGGAAGTGTTGTAACGCAACTCGAGCACGAGGGCTTTATCTTCGCCGAAGCCTGCCTGCTTGCCAGCCTCTTTAAACAACCGGACCGCCTCGGTTTCCCGCTGTTCCTGGCTCCAGCTACTCTCCGCCATCTGAGCAGGCTGGTATCCGCTTATTCCGGGGGGCACGATACCCCAGCCAGGCATTTCTCCGGCTCCCAGCACAACTCGCACCAGGATCTCACGATCAATCGCCAGCGCCAACGCTCTTCTCAGGGCAACTGAACGCCCCAGGACCGGGTGCCCAAAATTTATGCCCAGCCAGAAACTACCCAGGTAGGGATAGGTTCGCAGCTCGCCGCCCAGATTCTCTTTCAGCCAGTCAAAACGGCCTGATGGGATGGTCTCCGTAATATCCAGTTCGCGAGCGCGGAAACGCAAGAGCTCGGCGGCGGGTTCTTCGATCGGAAAATATTCTATTGCATCGACCAGGACCGAATTGGCTGCGTAATACCCGGAATTTTTTTCCAGCTTGATCGAGGCCCTCGGCACCCACCCGGCCAGAATGAAGGGCCCATTGACCGGCGCCTGCCTTGGATCATCCACTGACGATGAATGCAGGGGATAGCTCACAGGGTGAGCCAGAAGTTCGAGGAACCAGGGCGCCGGCCTGGTCAGCGTAATTTCCAGAATGCCTGGTTCAACTTTCTCGATACCCAGTTCTTCGACGGCCATCTTTCCGGATAAAACAGCCGTTGCGTTCATGACAATCTGCAACAAGCCGACCGTGGCTGATGCCGTCTGTGGTGAAAATGCCCGATGCCAGGCGCGGATGAAATCGGCTGCCGTCACGGCATCGCCGTTCGACCACTTTGCATCCGGCCTGATGGTGAACCGGTATCGTTTTCCGCCATCGAGCACCTGCCAGGATTCCGCCTGGCCGGGCACCAGTTCTCCCTTTGCATCAAAGCTAAGCAGGCCTTCGCGTAAATCCCGGAGAAGATTAATCGCAGCCAATCCCTGCGCCTGGTGAATATCCAGTGAATCGGGCTCCGGACCAAGGCCCCGGCTTACCGTGACTGGCCAGGCTGTCTGCGCCAGCATCATCATTGTGACCGCGAAAATCAGGAGCCTGGGTATGTTCATTCTGGGAAGGGGCATTTAGTACTTCTTCAAGGTGTTGGGAAACCCGTGATCTTCAGGCTAGAGCTTCCATAGTTTCTGTTTCAACGTGTATCCTAGGCAATCGGCCTGCGCTTTCCAATGAGTTTTATCAAGCTGGCCGGTCATTTGAAGAACAAAACTAAATTTGGTGGAGAATAAATTGGCAGAACCCGGCACATTGGTGACAGTCGAATCGGCGCAAGAGCTTACCGCTTACCTTGCAAGTGGTTGCAAACCGGAGGACCAGTGGCGGCTGGGTACCGAGCATGAGAAATTCGGTTACACGCTGGATGACCTGAGGCCACTGCCCTACTCGGGCAAACGCGGTATCCACGCTATTCTCTCCGGACTGGCCGGGCAATTCGGCTGGCGACCCGTGCAGGAAGACGGCCTGCTGATTGCCCTGCTCGACGATACCGGTGCATCCATCACGCTGGAACCCGGAGGACAGCTGGAACTCTCCGGCGCCATACTCGATAACATTCATGAAACCTGTACAGAGGTGTATACCCACCTCAGGCAGGTCAGGGCGATATCCGAGCCGCTTGGGATCGCGTTTGTCGGCATGGGTTTTCATCCCAAGTGGCAACGGGAAGACATGGAGTGGATGCCAAAAGCACGCTACCGCATCATGCGGGACTACATGTCCAAAGTCGGTACCCTCGGCCAGGACATGATGAGCCGCACTTGCACGGTGCAGGTCAACATGGATTTCAGCTCGGAAGCCGACATGGTTCGCAAGTTCCGGACGTCCCTCGCCTTGCAGCCCATCGCCACTGCCCTGTTTGCGAACTCACCTTTCACCAATGGCCGTCCCAACGGCTTTTTGAGCTATCGATCCCACGTGTGGGAAGACACCGACCCCGACCGTACGGGCATGCTGCCGTTCGTTTTCGATGGTGACATGAGTTTTGAGAAGTATACGGACTACATGCTGGATGTACCGATGTATTTTGTGCATCGGGACGGCGAATATCTTGACGCCTCGGGCCAGTCATTCAGGGACTTCCTGGCGGGCAAGCTGCCTGCATTGCCCGGGGAACTGCCCAGGCTCGCGGATTGGGAAAATCACCTCACCACCACTTTTCCCGAGGTGCGCTTAAAGCGCTACCTTGAAATGCGCGGCGCCGATGGCGGGCCATGGGCGCGTCTTTGCGCTTTGCCCGCACTGTGGGCCGGTCTGCTTTATCACCAGCCGTCCCTGGACGCGGCCTGGGAAATCGCCCGTGACTGGAGCATGGAAGAACGGCTGAAACTACGCGCAGATGTTCCCAGGCTGGGCCTTCGGGCAGAAATCCGCAAGCGCTCGGTGCAGTCCATCGCGTTGGAACTCATTGAACTGGCCAGCATTGGCCTGGGCGCCCGCAACCGGCTGAATTCAGCAGGCGAAAACGAAACCGGTTTCCTTTCCACCCTGCAAAATGTGGCGGAAAGCGGCGTAACACCGGCAGAGAGAAAACTGGGTTTGTACCACGGCGAATGGCAGGGATCGGTTGATCCCTTATTCAGTGAGTGCGCCTATTGATTCAGGGCCTGAATCAATCGCAATCCCCGACCCGCTTTCCATCCCATTTCATGTCCATCACCATGGACTGGCCCTGCATGTCCACTGTGACGGTTCCCTCGCCGGTCAAGGTATCACCATGAGAGGTGACTTCCCACTCACCGCGCGTAGCGCCTCCCTGTGCATTGCAGTTCATTGACCATTTCATGGTATTGCCATCCACCACCCGGTTGCTAAAAGTACAGCTCGTATCCATATCCTCCTCGTTCCAGGTCTCCGGAGACAGTTCGTCTTCCTCAATGCACTCCTTGCTGTTGGTAACCCTGGGCTGAGGCAGCATGGGCATGTTCATGGTGGAGGTCATTTCCCACATGCCGGGTTCGATGGGTATGCCTTGCGCGAAGACAGAGCTTGAAACCAGGCTGATTAACAGGGCCAGACACATGTATTTTCCTTTCATACTGCGTTCCTTTTTTGGGTAGTGGCGCGCACCGTGTAAGAGGTCGCTTGCGACCGATTGTAAGAGAAATCGTGATGGCTTGTAAGAGCCCGCTTGCGGGCGACTGTTCCAGAGCCTGTCGCCCGCAAGCGAGCTCTTACATTTCGCATACAAGCGTCCTTCTTACAGGTTCAAATACCGGATGTGGGTTCTGTACGCCATTGTCCCGGTTGCAGGCCGCGCAAAGCCCAGGCGCCGATCGACAGACGCACCAGGCGTAGCGTTGGAAGCCCGACTGCAGCCGTCATCCGCCTCACCTGGCGGTTTCGGCCCTCCGTCAAGGTGATCTCAAGCCAGGAAACCGGAATGTTTTTTCTCTGGCGGATGGGTGGATTCCTCGACCACAACCAGCCGGGTTTCTTCGCCAGCAACTCAACTGCATGTGCTCGTGCCAGGCCGTCTTTCAATTTCACACCCCGGCGTAAACGGTCCAGTTGAGACGCTGAAGGAACGCCCTCTATCTGTACGAGGTAGCATTTGTGGGACCCAAAAGCCGGATTTGCGATGCTTTCCTGCAGTTTGCCGTCATCCGTCAGCAGCAGCAGTCCTTCGCTGTCCCGGTCCAGACGGCCCGCGGGATACACATCGGGAATGGTAATGAAATCCGCAAGGGTTGCATGCGGTACAGCCCCGCCGGCAGGGTCAGAGAATTGGCACAACACGCCCCAGGGTTTGTTGAACGAGATCAGCATGGTCCGTTTCCACCCCGGGTAGGCCGCATAGTGCAAGATGCGACCTTGCCCGCAAGACTCCTAAAAAGGAAGTTGCAGATCCGGTTTGACACCCAGCATCTGCGACCTGAAGGCGTTCTTGATGCGCTCCAGCGCTTCCTCCGTTTCGGCATCGAAGCGCACCACCAGGATCGGTGTCGTATTGGACCCCCGGACCAGTCCCCAGCCATCGGGCCAGTCCGCCCTGATTCCATCTATGGTGTTGATGCTGGCGCCATCGAATTGCGCCACCTTCTTGAACGCCTCCACAAAGGTGAAGTTTTCACCTTCCTCCATGTGTACCTTCAGTTCCGGAGTGCTGAAACTGGTCGGAAGGGCATTGAAAATGGCCTCCGGTGGCGTTTCCGCCGAGGCCAGGATTTCCAGCAGCCTGGCCGCAGCGTAAATTCCGTCGTCCACGCCATACCAGCGCTCGCCGAAAAAGAAATGACCGCTCATTTCACCGGCAAAAGGAGAGCCGAGTTCCTTCATTTTCGATTTGATCAGTGAATGACCGGTCTTGTACATAACCGGATTTCCACCCGCCTGGCGAATAACCTCGGCCAGGTGCCCGGTGCACTTAACGTCATAAATTATCGTGGCCCCCGGGTGGCGATCCAGAACGTCCAGGGCCAGCAACATCATTACGCGGTCGGCATAAATGATGTCTCCGGCCAGCGTCACCACACCCAGGCGGTCCGCATCCCCGTCGAGCGCAAATCCAAGATCGGCGTCTATCAAGCGGACGGACTCGATCAGATCCACCAGGTTTTCCGGTTCACTCGGGTCCGGGTGATGATTCGGGAAAGTGCCGTCCACCTCGTCAAACAGCGGCAGAACTTCCGCCCCGATAGCTCGCAGCACTTCTGCAGCACACACGCCGCCAATGCCGTTGCCGCAGTCAATCACCACTTTCAGCGGCTTCTCAAGCTGGATATCCTGCGCGATGCGTTCGATGTACTGCGGAACTACATTTTCCTGTTGCACAGTACCGGTACCGGTCTGTAAATCTCCCTCGGTAATGCGCCGGTAGAAATCTTTGAGTTCCTCGCCGTGGATCGGATCACCGCCCACCATGATCTTGAACCCATTGTAATCAGGTGGATTGTGGCTTCCGGTGATCATCACACCCGAACCGGCCGCCAGTTCATGGGCCGCATAATAAAGCACACCCGTCGGTACAGCACCGATGTCCAGTACATCACAACCGGTGGAGGTAATGCCCCCGATCATGGCGTCTTGCAGATAGGGTCCGGACAAGCGGCCATCACGGGCCACGACAGCCGGGCCGGCATTTCTTTTCAGCACTACGGTTCCCACCGCCTGCCCTACCAGCCTGGCGACTTCTGCGTCCAGCGTCTTGCCAATCACTCCCCGGATATCGTAGGCACGGAATATATCGGGGTCCAGGGCTATCGGCTGATGCTTGGCTTCTTTCGCTTTTCGCCGCTCGGCAATATCGTAGCGGAGCCGCATGACCGGTGGGGGGTCAAACTCCGCATCGGTGGCCTGCGGTGCATCCACGGGCTGTTCGTCCTCAGTACGCGGCACAGCTGCAATCTCCCGGGCGGGTGGTTTTTCAACTTCAGGCCTTGTAACCGGCACGCTGGCGGCGGCCTCTCCGGTCACCGCCTTTGCCTTTGCAAGCTTGCGATTGTTGAGATACAGGAATGTAGCGCCGCCCAGGAAAAGAACACCCGCCAGCAACAAGGCCAGCAAGATGCCGCTGCCACCAAGGACTGCTGTGTATTGCTGGTTTGGAAATTCAATCCGAAACAGGGTGCCGGGGACAGATTGCCGTTGTGGCACTTCTCCCACAAGGGAGTGGTCGCCCGTTTCTGCGAGGAGATTGGGCGCCTGCCTGCCGTTGTACTGCGAAAGACCGATATAGCCCAGCACAGAATAATCCGGGTTGAAGTGTGACAACAGGTAGTCCGGCTCCAGCGTTACGACCATATAGCCCACCAGATCATCCCCCGACATGATCCGAACCGCATCCACCATCTGTGGAGGGACAAGACTATTATGTAATTGCAACTGGGGGTGTCTGTTTTCCTGCAAATTCAGGAGCATGTCTAAAACGGCATAGCCGTTCAATCCCAGCTTACCCGGATCAACTGATGCCAGATTGCTGCCAAAAACCCGGACTTCGCTGATTTCATTTATGCGCCCGCTCAAATAGGATTTAAGATCCCCCTCGGTAGCCGGAGCCGCTATTGCCCGAGCCGCCAGGGCCTGTACCTGCTCATCACTCATTACCCGTTTCAGCGCCTGAACAGGCTTTTCCAGCTGATCTACGGCCTCTTGCTGTTGCGAAGTTACCAGTGAAGTCGCCTGCCTGGAACGCGCGTCACTAAAGGCGAACCACAGCGTGGCCAGAATGATGGCAACGCCGAGGGCGCCAAATACCAACAGCAGCCGTGAATCCGTATGCGTGTTTTTAGTCGGCTTCAGTAAGTTTTGCCTTATTTCCTTCAAATCCATTTTTTTTCCATTTGTGTAGTGCCCGGCAAGTCCATGCCTTCGCCCGGGTCAGGAATGACCCGTATGGCCAAAGCCCCCGGCTCCCCTGTCAGAGGTGTGAAAATCTTCAACCAGCTCCCAGCGTGCCTGTACCACCGGCAGAAAAACCAGCTGGGCAATACGCGCTCCCGGTTCTATTTGAAAAAGCTCTTCGGAACGGTTCCAGCACGAGACAAACACCTGCCCCTGATAATCACTGTCTATCAGCCCCACCAGGTTGCCCAGCACAATACCATGCTTGTGTCCAAGCCCCGAGCGGGGCAGGATCACGGCGGCCATTCCGGAATCTTCCATGTGCATTGCAAAACCCGTTGGAATCAGCCGGGTTTCACCGGGTGTGATGGTCAGCGCCTCGTCCAGGCAAGCTCGCAGATCCATGCCGGCGGACCCTCCGGTTGCATAGTCCGGCAGGGGGAAATCAGTTCCCAGTCGCGGGTCGATTATTTTTATCTGAACGGCTTTCAATGTCTGCATCCTTGAGCCTGGAGGCAACCGCTTCAATCAGAAGTTGCGCCAATTTCCGTTTGCTGCCCTTGCCGAGATTCTGCTCCCCGGACGGGGTCAACAATAATATTTCATTTTGATCACTTTCAAAACCGGAGCCAGCCTGACCCACCCGGTTGGCAGCAATCATATCAAGCCTTTTACGCGAAAGCTTCTCCAGTGCATGCTCCTTCAGCTTTTCCGTTTCCGCGGCAAAACCAACCGTTAAGGGACCACCCTCCAGCGCGGCCACCTCCGAAACAATATCCGGATTGGCCACCAGCTCAACTTTCTGCCTGGGCAAGCCCTTTTTCAGTTTCTGGGCGGCGGGCCTGGCTGGCCGGTAGTCGGCGACGGCAGCTACACTGATGAATACATCTGCCGAAACCGCCAGCTTAAGCGCGACATCGCGCATTTCCAGTGCGCTGCGTACGTCCGTACGCTCAACGCCTTGCGGCGTCTCCAGTGCTACGGGGCCAGCCACGAGGCTGACCCGTGCCCCGGCATCACGGGCAGCTTGCGCAATGGCAAAACCCATGCGTCCGGACGATCGATTTGCGATGAACCGGACCGGATCAATATCCTCACAGGTGGGGCCTGCGGTTACCAGCACGTGCCTCCCCGCCAATACTGATTCTCTGCGTGCAACCAGGGCTTTGACAAGCTCAGAAGGCTCAACCATGCGGCCCGGTCCGGTTTCACCGCAAGCTTGTGCGCCGCTTGCAGGGCCGATCAGGTCTATTCCGCGCTGCTCCAGCAATTCACAATTGGCGCGGGTAGCCGGGTTTGACCACATTTGCTGATTCATCGCCGGCGCCAGGGCGACAGGCGCCGCCGTAGCCAGGCATATCGTGGACAGAAGATCATCCGCCAAACCATGAGCGAGCCGGGCGATGAAATTGGCCGTGGCCGGAGCCACCAGGACCTGGTCCGCCCACCGTGCCAGTTCAATGTGGCCCATGCCTGCCTCGGCCGCTTCGTCGAGCAACGCTGTATGGACAGGATTCCCGGAAACAGCCTGAAAAGTCAGGGGTGTTATGAATGCCAGTGCACCGTGACTCATAACGACGCGAACCTCGGCGCCGGCATCCCGCAGACGCCGCACCAGGTCGGCCGACTTGTAGGCGGCGATTCCCCCGGTCACGCCGAGAAGAACCCGCCTCGTATCTAATGGCTTCATGTTTTCCACCAAAACGCTCCAGATTTACCGTTTGCGGTCATTTACCTCTCAAGATCGAGCTAATAGCTTACATCCACTGGGTGGTTTTTTCCGTAAAGTTTTAACTCCTTGCGCTCACCATGGAGGATAGTTTGGACTACCTTGCACCACGGGAAAAAATGGTCAAAGCCGGAATAAAGGCGCTCAGCGATGCCGAACTGCTCGCGATACTGCTTCGTACAGGGGCCGCCCGCATTCCGGCTGTGGAGCTGTCCAGCGCCTTGTTACAGGGTTTTGGGGGCTTGAGAGGTCTCCTCCAGGCGGACCGGAGCGTACTGGAACAACAGCATGGACTGGGGCCGGCAAAATCCGCACAACTTCTGGCCGTGCTGGAACTATCAAAAAGATATTTACACGAAGTATTGCTGCGCGGCGATCCACTGGAAAGTCCCGGCGCAACGGAGCAGTACCTCAAGTCCGCTCTGCGCGACAATCCCAACGAAGTGTTCGCCTGCCTGTTTCTCGACACCCGGCACCGGGTGATCGCGTACGAGGAGCTTTTCCACGGCACCATTGACGGCGCTACCGTTTACCCCAGGGTGGTTGCGGAAAAGGCGCTAAAACATAACGCAGCAGCCCTGATCGTGGCGCACAATCATCCATCCGGGGTCAGCGAACCCAGCCTGGCGGATCAGGCCATTACGCGCAGGCTCAAGGACGCCCTGGCCCTGCTCGACATCCGCCTGCTGGACCATTTCGTGATTGGGGAGGGAAAGCCGGTCTCGATGGCCGCTAAAGGACTGTTGTGACCATTTGGGCAGACTGCTGTTATAATGGGCGGCTTGAGCTGAGAAATACTTGCATGAGACGCACGCATGCGGTATAAAGTGCGGCTGATTTTTTAACGTTTATACGGGAACTTCCATGTCACGAGTTTGCCAGGTCACCGGAAAACGGCCCATGTCCGGAAATAATGTGTCGCACTCCAAAATCAGGAGCAGGCGGCGTTTTCTGCCCAACCTTCACCGCCACCGTTTCTGGGTGGCAAGTGAAAACCGCTGGGTGAAACTTCGTGTGTCCACCAAGGGCCTGCGCATCATCGACAAAAAAGGTATCGATGTTGTGCTCAAGGACCTGCGTGCACGCGGCGAAAAAGTATAAGGAGGATTTGGAACATGGCCAAGAGCGCAAGAGATAAAATTCGCATGGTTTCCTCAGCAGGTACCGGTCACTTCTACACGACCGACAAAAACAAGAAAAACACACCTGGAAAATTGGAAATGAAAAAGTACGATCCGGTCGTGCGCAAGCACGTCATGTACAAGGAAGCGAAGATCAAATAAGTCTTCAGAAATATTATTCACTAAACCCGCCGCTATGGCGGGTTTTTTTGTTTTTGTTGCCCAATTTTGCATTATATTTGTTAAATGCCCGAACTGCCCGAAGTCGAAACCACCCTCAGGGGAATTACCCCGGCCCTGCTTGAGCGCACTATCAGCGAAGTACGTGTGCGCAATGCTTCCCTGCGCTGGCCGGTGACGGATGAGGTACAGCAGGCCTGTGGGCAAAGGGTGAGCAGTTTGCAGCGAAGGGCGAAGTACCTGTTGATCACCCTCGGGTCCGGCGGGCTGATGATCCACCTGGGAATGTCGGGCTCACTGCGAATCTGCGATGAAGGTGACGAGCCGCGCAAACACGATCACGTGGATATCGTGCTGGATAATGGTCGATGCCTGCGATTTAACGATCCGCGCCGTTTCGGGTTGTTCTGCTGGTGGCAGGCCCCCGCAGACCAACACCCCCTTTTGCGCCACCTTGGTCCGGAACCCTTGCAAGATGGTTTTTCCGGAGCTTATTTGTATCAGAAATCACGCGGGCGGCGCGGGGCGGTGAAAAACTTCATCATGGATGGAAAAGTCGTCGTTGGTGTCGGCAACATTTACGCTTCCGAGTCTTTGTTCATGGCCGGCATTAACCCGGCCCGGGCTGCGGGCAGGATATCTGCCGTCCGTTACGGCGCACTGGTTGCTGCGATCCGTGATGTTCTGCAACGCGCCATCAGGCAAGGGGGTACAACTCTTCGCGATTTTGCCGGCTCGGATGGCAAGCCCGGATACTTCGCGCAGGAATTGTTGGTGTATGGCCGCGACGGTGCACCCTGTTTTCAGTGCGGGACAGCCATCAGAAAAAAAGTGATCGGGCAAAGGTCGAGTTTTTATTGTGCCCGATGCCAGGTGTAGCCGGCTTTGCTTGCGACTGAAGGCCACCAATTTCTCGTATACTGCAACTGAGTTTGTCTGTATCTTGCGGTGTCGCGGGTTGAGCAAGCCCATGGTTCAAACAAATACTAGTGGTCCAACAAGAGGCATGCAATGAACATAGCAGTACTGGGAGCAGGCGCGGGCGGCACGACCCTGGCTTTCGACTATGCCGCCCACGGACATGAAGTCAGTCTTTTCGACTTCCCGCAGTTCCCCGGCAACATCGCGGCAATTGCTGAACAGGGCGGGATTCACGCCGAAGGAGATATTTCGGGATTCAGCGGCATCGCCTACGCCGGTCACGACATCGACCGCGCACTGGAAACAGCCGAGCTTATTTACGTGGTCGGCCCGGCTTTCAGCACGGAGCCTTTCGGGGAAGTAGTAGCCGGAAAACTGCAGCCGGGACAAACCGTAATCGTCAGCCCGGGTTCTTGTGGCGGCGCACTCGCCTTCAAGCGCTCTGCCGGGCTGGAACTGGAGGACGACTCCATCAGGATCGCCGAAACCCATACCCTGCACTACGCGGTCCGCCTGAGTGAGCCGGGCCGGGTTCATGTGTTTCTGAAATTGAAAGCAGGCAACCTCCTGGCGGCGCTGCCCGGGCGGCACA
>JAIVWI010000043.1:0-17782 GCA_048636595.1 Oceanospirillum sp.
GATTACCGCAAGTTTGCCGATGCCGTCAACCAGCGCCCTGCCCTGGCGCTGCGCGACCTGCTGGCGCTGAAGCCGGACAAGACACCAGTCCCGGTCGAGCAGGTTGAGCCGGCCGAAAAGATCTTTCCTCGCTTCGACTCCGCCGCCATGTCCATCGGAGCCTTGTCGCCGGAGGCGCACGAGTCGCTGTCAATCGCGATGAACCGCCTGGGCGGCCGTTCCAATTCCGGTGAAGGCGGGGAAGATCCGGCGCGTTTCAACTCGGAGCGCAATTCCGCTATCAAGCAGGTCGCGTCCGGCCGTTTCGGCGTGAGTGCGCATTACCTGGTCAACGCCGATGTTCTGCAGATCAAGATCGCCCAGGGCGCCAAGCCGGGCGAGGGTGGCCAGCTGCCGGGCCATAAGGTCACGGCTGAAATCGCTGCGCTGCGCTGCTCGACACCGGGCGTGACCCTGATCTCGCCACCACCGCACCATGATATTTACTCAATCGAGGACCTGTCTCAATTGATTTTTGACCTCAAGATGGTCAATCCGGATGCCCTGGTGTCGGTCAAACTGGTTTCCAGCTCCGGCGTGGGAACCATCGCTGTCGGTGTAGCCAAGGCTTATGCCGACCTGATCACGATCGCCGGCTTTGACGGCGGCACCGCTGCCAGCCCGCTGAGCTCGGTGAAACACGCCGGTGTACCGTGGGAAATCGGACTGGCCGAAACACACCAGGCGCTGACCGAGAACGGGCTACGCCACAAGATCCGCCTGCAGGTGGACGGTGGACTGAAAACCGGCCTGGACGTGGTCAAGGCGGGCTTGCTGGGCGCGGAGAGCTTCGGCTTCGGCACCGGCCCGATGGTTGCGCTGGGCTGCAAATACCTGCGCATCTGTCACCTCAACAACTGCGCCACCGGCATCGCCACCCAGAACAAGGTCCTGCGCGAACAACATTTCCATGGCCTGCCCGAACGGGTAATGGCTTATTTCCAGTTCATGGTCCGCGATGTGCGGGAGATACTTGCCAGCCTGGGCGCTACCCACTTTACCGACATTATCGGGCGCAGTGACCTGCTGGAGCAGTTGCCCGGCGTGACCGCCCGGCAGCGGGCGCTGGAGCTGTCCCCCATTCTGAACTCCGCCGCTGCGCGTAACGAGCAGGCGCCCTACTGCACCGAACCACGCAACGCGCCGTTCGATGAGGGCCGCCTGAACCGGGAAATCCTCGATGCCGCCTCTGATGCGATCGAAAAGGACCGCCCCTGGACCGGGGAATTCGATATTCACAACTTCGACCGCTCGGTGGGCGCGATGCTGGCCGGCTCAATCGCAAAACGGTACGGGCGCAAAGGCATGGAGGCAAACCGCATCCAGGTCGCACTAAAGGGCGCCGCGGGCCAAAGCCTGGGCGCCTGGAACATGCCCGGCATGACGCTGTACCTCAAGGGGGATGCCAATGACTACGTCGGCAAGGGCATGTCCGGTGGCCGCATCGTGCTGACCACTGCCATCTCCGACCTCAAGCGGGCGCACCGCGACGTGATTTGCGGCAATGCCTGTCTGTACGGGGCCACCGGAGGCAAGCTGTTCGCCCACGGCCAGGCCGGTGAGCGTTTCGCGGTGCGTAATTCGGGCGCCCATGCGGTGATCGAAGGCGCCGGCCACCATGCCTGCGAATACATGACCGGCGGCACGGTAGTCATCATGGGCAAGGTCGGGCCAAACCTGGCTGCCGGCATGACCGGCGGTGAGTTGTTTGTGCTGGACCCGGGTGACCTGGTACCGCGCTTGATGAACCCGGAATTCGTGGTGGCCTCAAAACTGGAAGAGCAGCGCTTCGATGCACCACGCCGCCGGCTGCACGCTTTGATCACGGCACATGTGCGCCACACCAGCAGCCAATGGGGGCGCAAGGTACTGGATGAGTTCGAGCTGAACTTGCCAAACTGGGTCTACATCGTGCCCAAGAACCTGCAAGCCAGCAACGAGATCTCCCAGCAGGACGTGCCGTTAAAGCTGGTGACGGGGTGACGGGAGGAATTGACCATGGCTAAAATTCATGATGATTTCGCCTTCCTCGAACGCGCCCGGGAGGATCCCGATGTCTACCCGCTGAAAATCCGCCGCAGCGAATTCCGGGAGATATACAAACCCTTCGCACAGGACGAAGCCGCCGACCAGGCCGAACGTTGCCTCGATTGCGGCAACCCCTACTGCGAATGGAAATGCCCGGTGCACAACTACATCCCCAACTGGCTGAAGCTGGCCGGGGAAGGCCGCATTCTCGAGGCCGCCGAACTCTGTCACGAGACCAACAGCCTGCCGGAAGTCTGCGGCCGGATTTGCCCACAGGACCGCTTGTGCGAGGAAGCTTGCACGCTGGCCACCGGTTTCGGCGCCGTAACCATCGGCGCCATTGAGCGCTACATTGTCGACGAGGCCTTCAAACAAGGCTGGCGTCCTGATCTCTCGCACGTGCAGACCAAGCCCTGGAACGTTGGCGTGGTGGGTGCAGGCCCTGCGGGGCTGGCCTGTGCGGATGTGTTATCCCGCAACGGCATCAGCGTTACGGTTTATGACCGCTACCCTGAAATTGGCGGCTTGCTCAGTTTCGGCATCCCGGATTTCAAGCTGGAACTGAAAGTCATGCGACTCCGGCAGGAGGTGCTGGAAGGGGCGGGCGTCCAATTCAGGCTCAACTGTGAAATCGGACGCGACATCCAGGCGCATGAACTTGAAAAAATGCACGATGTGCTGTTTTTCGGTACTGGCACCTACACCCCGGTGCAGGCCCCCCTGCCCGGAATCGAAAAGGGCGGCATCGTCCCCGCGCTGGACTACCTGATCGCTCAGACCGGCCACCTCTACGACCTGAATCTTCCTGACTACCCTTACATCAGCCTGGCCGGTGAACGGGTACTGGTCCTCGGGGGCGGCGATACGGCCATGGACTGTGTTCGCACGGCGATTCGCCAGGGCGCCGAGTCCGTGCATTGCGTCTACCGGCGCGACCGCGAAAACATGCCGGGTTCGCAGAAGGAAGTGGAACACGCGATGAAAGAAGGCGTGCAATTTGAATTCAATACACAGGCGGTGAGCCTGGTGCATGAAAACCAGCGTCTGGCAGGCCTTGAAGTCGTGCGCACCCGGCTGATCCAGACTGAAGACGGCGGGCGTGCCAGGCCCGAAGTCATCGAGGGCAGTGAGGAGATATTGCCGGCAACCGCACTGATTTTTGCCTTTGGTTACCGCCCCAGTCCGCCGGCCTGGCTGGAAGCGCTGAGCGTTGAGGCAGAGGAAAGCGGCCTGGTGCAGGTGGATGGTCATCTGCCGGGTCAAACCAGTAACCCCGCCATATTTGCAGCCGGCGACATGGTCCGGGGTTCGGACCTGGTGGTCACCGCCATTGCCGATGCCCGCGAAGCCGCACAATCGATCATCCAGTACCTGGAAATGCAGCAACCCCGGTTGAAACGCGCCTGAGTGCAATGTGTGGATTAGGCTTCACAAGCCGTATAAAATTACCTATGCTTGACGTTTCCCCCATCAGACCTGAGAGGATTATTCATGGCTACCTACGAATGTGAAAAATGCGGCATGAGTGTCAACGCGACCTGTGGCAAATGCGGTGCACCACTGGTGAATGACACGCTGGAACTGCCTGACGGAAATGAGGTGCAAGTCTCGAGTTGCCCCAACGGGCACGGCAAGATCAAGTCACCCATGTGCTGCGGCCAGGACATGAGCTGTAGCATCGGATAGGGCCGAAATTGCGCATATCCCCCAATCTCAACCTGAACGACAGTGAGATCGAACTCCGGGCAATACGTTCGCAGGGCGCCGGGGGGCAAAACGTAAACAAGGTATCCAGCGCCATACACCTGCGCTTCGATATTGCGGCTTCATCCCTGCCGGAAAAGTACAAGCAACGCTTGCTGGCTTTGCAGGATCACCGGATCACCAGCCAGGGCATCGTCGTGATCAAGGCCCAGCAACACCGGACCCGTGAAAGAAACCGCACAGATGCCCTGGAGCGGCTGTGCAAACTCGTGCAAAGCGTAATGAGCGAGCCAAAAAAGCGCATCGCAACCCGGCCTTCCCGGGCAGCAAAACGAAAGCGCCTGGATGAAAAGACCCGCCGTGGACAAACCAAGGAACTGAGAAAAAAGGTTCTTGATTGATGCAGGTCAATGATCGGTAGAATAGTTTTTATAAGGACATATTTATTGTTAAAATGAGAACTACTGACACCCAGGTGTCTGTTGGATTTGACCAATCCCGGTTTTTCCTCAGTAGATCATGATTAATCCGACAGATTCCTAACACTGGACTTAACGGATCATGACTGAAATAACCGCAAAAAATGCTGATTCCCAGGACTTCATCCCCCTGGTTCGTGAACTGCTCAGCGCCTACCACGCATTCGCCTCATTCGATGCCGACGGACACAGACTATCCGGCTCGGACCTGACCGTTGCGCAGGCCAATGTCATTTTTACCCTGGGCAATACGGACGGAATGACTTGCAAAGATATCGGTGACTGGACACATATCACCAAGGGCACACTGACCGGCGTAATTGACCGGCTCGAAGGCAAGGACCTGGTCGAGCGCTGGGCCGTGGAAGGTGACGGGCGTAAAACCATTATCGCCCTGTCCCGGCGGGGTGAGCGGGTCTTCAAAAAGGAGTTTCCGCGCCACGTGTCTTATCTCAAGGACCGCTTCGACCAGCTTGGCGCAAGAGACCGCGACCAGGCCGTTCGCCTGCTGCAGAAAATCCAGCAGATTTTTGTGTAGGGGGCCAATATGAATTCGGATTTGAAAGCCGTAGATTCTGAAAAGCAGGAAAATTCAAAGCCGGAAGGGCAGGCGGATTCCACTCCGGAAAAACAGGAACCCGTTGAAATAACACATCGACCCGGTACACAGGAGCACTACCTGGGCGGGGATTATTCTTCAGACACCATTAAGAAGATTCGCAAGGATCCCCAGGCGATTGGCAAGCTGTTCAAGGAAGGCAAATACCCTTACACCGACAAAATTGCCCGCTCCAATTACGAAAAGGAAAAGGGCAAGCTCCAGATTGAGCTTTTAAAGGTTCAAAACTGGGTAAAAATGACCGGGCAGAAAATCCTTGTCATTGTCGAAGGGCGCGATGCGGCGGGTAAGGGCGGAACGATCAAGCGTTTCATGGAACACCTGAACCCTCGTGCCGCCAAGGTCGTTGCGCTGGAAAAACCCACCGAGCACGAACAGGGACAATGGTATTTTCAACGCTATGTTGTGCACCTGCCCACCCGCGGTGAAATCCTGTTCCTTGACCGGTCCTGGTACAACCGGGCCGGTGTGGAACGGGTGATGGGCTTTTGTAACTCAAGCGAATATCTCGAATTCATGCGCCAGTGCCCGGATTTTGAACGCATGCTGGTGAACTCCGGGATCAAGCTGTTCAAATACTATTTCTCCGTCACCAAAAAGGAACAGCGCGCACGCTTTGCCTCAAGGGAGCTTGATCCGCTGAAACAATGGAAAATGAGCCCGGTGGACAAGGCGGCGGTGAGCCTGTGGAGCGAATACACCCGCGCCAAGGAATCCATGTTTTTCTATACGGATACCGCTTCGTGTCCGTGGACCATCATCAAGTCGGACGACAAGAAACGTGCCCGGCTCAACTGCATGCAGCATTTTTTGGCCCACCTGGATTATCCCAACAAGGATGCCGATGTTGTTAGCGGCCCCGACCCGCTGATCGTGGGCTCACCTTCCCAGGTGATTCACAAAGATATCCATCTGGATGACTGGCCGCACAAATAAGTACTTTTTATGATCTAATAAAAAGCACTTACTACTCCTTTGGCGGAGTTCAATGGACTGGACAATTCTCTGGTGGTTGCTGGCAGGCCTGGTTGTCATCGCCGGTCTCGCCGGCACAGTGATTCCGGCGCTTCCCGGCGTACCGCTGGTGTTCGCCGGCTTGTTCCTCGGCGCCTGGATTGGAAATTTCGAAACGATCGGCTGGATCACGGTCGGAGTTTTGGCCATGCTGGCCGTCGTGGCCTGGGCCGTGGACTTTTTAGCCGGTGCGCTTGGTGCAAAGTATCTCGGCGCCAGCTCCCGGGCTTTCTGGGGCGCCACCCTCGGTGCGATAGTGGGGATTTTCTTCGGCCTTCCCGGCATCGTGCTCGGCCCCTTCATCGGCGCTGTGCTCGGTGAGCTCAGCGTCGGCAGCGACCTGCTCCAGTCAGGCCGTTCCGGTCTCGGCGCATGGCTGGGCATGGTGGTCGCAACCGCAGCCAAACTGGCCATCGCCTTCCTCATGATCGGTATGGTGATCTTTAAACTGGGCTTCGCGCAGGTAGCCGGGGGCGGGTAGTTTTCTAATTGAGCTTGACACTACACTAGCCATTCAACTGGGTCTGGCTCTCGCAATGGATCATAGCTTTCCATAAGTATGGTCTGTCCTTTTTCTTTCAGCGCCTAACGTCTAAGTTATGTGGCCTACAGCTCAAATGTAAGTTCATATCTGTGTCCGTTCGCATCCTGAACAATAAGCATCGAGCCAGATATGTTTTGAAGCTCACCACTGCCTGAACCCTCAAGAATAATGACTTCTAGTGACTGAGACTCATTGCTCATGTGACCTTTGTGAACAAGCGTAAATCCACCGTTTTTACCCTTAACTGAACCAGAGAATTCCTCAATCGCGTAGTAGACCGCGGCTCCATTCTCCGTTCTTTTACTTATCATCTGACCGGTGCCGGAGCCGTTCATGTCTCCCAGGTAGGTTTTCTTGATTAGCATCCGTCCCGCTGGGGATCTCATATCCTCTTGTGGTGTTAGATCCACTTCGAATGTTCCATTTGCGGACATCATTACCTCCTCCTTTGAGATATGAGCTGAGAAAGACAAACCAGACAACCCAAACCATAGAACTGCAATAGCCAAGACTTGCTTCACAACATCATCCTATTTGACACATAACGTTTTAGTTAAGCGGTGCCGTTGGGCGTCCGGTGGAGCCAGCTAGCTGGCGGAACGTACTTGAACGTTTTGTTATGCCGTTTTGCACACATTTTTAAAACATTGTGTTGTCGTTCGCTGATTCCGCCGGCACGGCCTGCCCTACATTCCAGTGTTCGGCAAATTTTCCATCTTTCATTCGGAAAATATTGATGACAGCGTTACCAAGGACGTCCGGTGTCCTTTTGGCGTGAAGATGTATCCAAACTAAATCGCCATCGGCTCCCGTGCGTTTAATTTCCATTGCAAAATCCGGATAGTTTTCAAATCTGGTTGCGAAATAACTTAACACCGCATCTCTTCCATCTGGAACCCAAGGTGTGTGTTGGATATAGGTCTCAGCGAAACATTCGCGGCGCGAAGCCACTAGATCTTGCTGGTTTTCGAGGAGATCCATGCAATATATAGCTTTCTTCAGATTTGCTTCTTCCAGCGCTGTTTGCGGATCGTTGTCTCCTTGGCATGCCCCAAGCGCTAACGCCGTGATGAGAACGGTCGTACCGCAGATGAGGTTTCGAATTTTATCAATATTCATGTAACTCTCCTACGGCATAACGTCTTAGTTAAGCGGCGCGTGCGCAGCACGCGTCCGGTGGAGGCCGAAGGCTGGAACGCACTTAAACGCTTTGTTAGGCCACACCTTGAGCGAATCCGTAGTAGAAACATGCCATCGAACCTACGAGGTAAACCAGGCCTGTAAACAAATTACCAGTGAACCGTATCGGGTTTGGGTGCTTCGAGCGAACCATCCCCACAGCTTGTGCCACGCGGCCAACAGTGAACATTGATCCAAGCCCGTGCAGCAATAGCAATGGCGCGGACAGCAAGGCCAGGATGAGAAGCATGACGATTGCCAACGGCATGTATTCAGATGCATTGCCATGCGCTCGTATAGCACGCACGAGGATCTCGTCGCCCATTGCTCCGGGCTCAAGTGAATCTGTTCGTGCACGGTGCCTCCCGACGTTGTAGGAGAGCGCGAGGAGCAGTAAGCCGTTTAGGGCCGCGTAGACTGCAACGATTGAGACCTCATGCGCCATTGACACTTCCATTGCCGGCCTAACTTTCAATTGGGTGGGAAATCGTGCATACAGGCATTCTTTCCTTGACAATGAATTATACACATGAAGTCAATCGTGGAGCGCTTGGCGCCCGTTCACCCCTCGACAGGATGAACTAGTGTCCATTTAGCAGTGCCTTGCGCAGAGCCTCGAAGTTGCCGGGGATTGTGCTGGACAGGACTTTCTTGTCTTTTACTTCTTCGAGTTCGGGGGGCAGGGGAATCTCGATGCCGAGGGTTTCCTCGATGACTTCCAGGAATTTGGCCGGGTGGGCGGTGCACAGGAAAACGCCTTCTTCGCCGGCCTCGAGAGACTGGTCCAGCGCCGCCCAGGCCAGTGCGCTGTGCGGGTCGGCGAGGTAGCCCCTGGCATACAGGGCTCGCATGGCGTCACGGGTCTGGTCATCGTCAAGTGATGTGGATGAGAGCAGGTCCGCCAGCACGAGGCCGTGTCGTTCCTCCATTTCCAGCACGCGGGGGAAGTTATTCGGCAGCGAAATATCCATCGCGTTGGTGATGGTGGTGACGGTCGCTTTCGGGTCCCATTTTCCTGAAGCCAGGAAACGCGGCACCGTGTCATTTACATTGGTCGCCGCTATCACTCGCTTGTAGGGAAGGCCGATGGCGCGGGCGATCAGGCTGGCGGTGATGTTGCCGAAATTACCGCTGGGTACACTGAGCACCAAATCGCGCACATCCTCCACTGCAGCGGCGGCTTCGAAGTAGTAACAAACCTGCGCCACGAGGCGGGCAATGTTGATTGAGTTGGCGGAGTTCAGACCCAGTTCCCGCCTTAGCTCATCGTCGTCGAATGACTGCTTGACCAGTTGTTGGCAGGTATCGAAATCCGCTTCCACGGCGATCGTGTGTACGTTACCGCCCAGGGTGCAAAAGAGCTTCTCCTGTAAGGGGGAAATCTTTCCCTTTGGATACAGTACAACCACCTCGATACCGGGCTGGCCATAGTAAGCGTGAGCAACCGCAGCCCCGGTATCGCCGGATGTCGCGGTGAGGATCGTCATGGCGCCGCCGTCGTGAAATTCGGCCAGGCAGCCTGCCATGAACCGCGCGCCGAAATCCTTGAAAGCAAGGGATGGTCCGTGGAAAAGTTCCAGCGCGCGGGTCCCGTCTTCCAAGCGGGGCGCCGCCAACGGGAAATCGAAAGCCTTTGAGACCAATTTCTGCATGGCGCCTGCACTGATCTCACTACCAATGAGATGTTGCAGTACTGCGATGCTGCGGGGAACAAAGGCCTCCTGCAACAAGCCGTCTACATCATCCAACGCCTCGAATGAACGTGGAAAATACAGGCCCTGGTCCCGTCCCAGGCCATGCAAAACGGCCTCACGGAAGCTAGCCTGTTCTGAAGTGTGCTTAATGTTGATTAATTGCACTGTTTTATCCGCTTTAAAGGGTCAGCAAACACTTGCCCCGCATCACTCAATACTGCGTGCGCCACCAAGATCGGCACGGCAAATATGCACGAAGCCCTGCTCGTTTTTCTGATAATGCCCGGCCAGCCAGGCTTCCGCCGCCAGCGCAATCTCGAAATCATCCACCAGCGCAAACACGGTCGGGCCGGAGCCGGATATTCCAACCGCCAGCGCCCCAAGCCGGTGCAACTCTGTCTTCGCCTCGTCAAATCCCGGTAACAGGGAGCACCGGTATGGCTCGGCGATGAGATCCACCAGGGAGGCAGCCGCAAGCTCCGTGTTGCCGGTATAGAGCGCGTAAACAAACTGGGCAAATTGCGCCCCGTGCCGGACAGCGGTTTTTCGCGGTATTTCATCCGGCAGAACCCCCCGCGCATCCCGGGTCATCAATTCGGTACCCGGCCAGCAAACCACCGCACGCCATGCGCCCGGCCAGGGCAAGGAATATTCAGCCTGGCTTCCCGGGGGGCACAAGCGAAGGCCGCCATACAGGCAGGGGGCAATGTTATCCAGGTGGACCTCGCCGCTGATACTGCCTTCCATTTGCGCCATCAGGCCGAAAATATCGTGGGAGCTCAGGGGGTTGCCATACCAGCGGTTCAGCGCTTCGAGCGCTGCGACGATGGAACTGGCACTGGAACCCAGGCCGCTGCCGATCGGCAGGCGCTTGTCGAGAAGCACCTTCAAGGGTTGGATATCGAAACCTTTAGCGATTGCCGCCGACTGAAATGCACGGCAACTGCTGATCACGATATTCTGTTCCTGATCGCCAGGCAGCTTTTGTGCATAAGCGCCCTTTACTTCCAGGGCCCAGTCAGGCTTACCCGGATCCGGCAGGCTGAGTTGCACCAGGTCGCCCAGCAAGGTTCCGTCCAGCGGCGCCAGCGCCAGGCCCAGGGCATCGAAGCCGACCGAGAAATTCCCGATCGAGGCCGGTGCATATACCGTCAGCGGCGCCAGGCGGTCAGGCTGCCTTTTTTTTCCTGGTCTTTGAAAAGGGGAAGTCATCTATCCCGCCTGTTGGTCGAGCGGTCTCCAGACCGTTCGCAGAATATCGCCAAAAACACCGGCTGCAGTCACTGCGGCGCCGGCTCCATAACCTCGCAGGACCAGCGGAATGGGCTGGTAATAATGGGTATGCAAGACCAGGGCATTTTCGCCGTCCCGGATAGCACCCAGGGGCTTTCGCGACGGCACGGCTTCAATCGCCACCCGGCACTTGCCGTCTTCAATACGTCCAACATAACGCAATACTTTGTCCTCCGCATCCGCGGCACGGATTCTCTTTGCGAAATCCTCATCCAGCGACTGAAGAGCATCGATCAGCTCGGAACGGTCTACATGCCTCACCGCATCCAGGGGCACCGCCGGCTCGACATCGATGTCATCCAGTTCCAGCTGCATACCCACCTCGCGGGCGACGATCAGCAGCTTCCTGGCCACGTCCATGCCGGACAGGTCATCCCTGGGATCCGGTTCAGTAAAGCCCAGCTCCATGGCTTTCGCCACGGCCGCCGACAGGGGCATGCCGTCCTCCATCAGGCCGAAGATCATCGACAGGGAACCGGACAGAATCCCTTCGAAGGTTTTCAGCTGGTCGCCGGAGCGCATCAGACCCTGCATGGTGTCTATCACCGGCAGACCAGCGCCCACGTTGGTTTCGTATAGAAATTTCCGGAAATTTTTCGCTGCCGCTTCACGCATTTCGCGATAGTAATCCAGGCTCGCGGTGTTCGCTTTTTTGTTTGCGGCCACGACGTTGAAACCGTTGCTCAGGAAGCGCACATACTGTAAGGCCAGTTCCTCGTCGGTTGTACAATCAATGATGGTGGGATTGAGCAGCCCCAGGTTTTCCCGGATCGCGATGACGTCATCAATGGACCAGGGCCTGCCTTTGGCCTCCAGATCTTCCCGCCAGCAATCAAGATCCAGCACATCATCCGCCACCAGTAATTTGTTGCTGTCGGCAATGGCGCGCACCCGTATGTCCGCGTGATGTTCGCGCAGGCTTTCCGCCTGGCGCTGGAATTGCGCCAGGAGTTCGCCACCGACATTTCCGCAACCCAGCAGGATCACATCGATGTGGGTGGAGTGGCTGAAAAACGCGGTATGACAGGCGCGCATGGCCGACTGCGCCGCTTCACCCTTGACCACAACGGCAATAGCGCATTCGGTGGATCCTTGCGCGAGCACTTCCACGTTGACACCCGCTGATGAAATGGCGGTCAGAAAGCGTGCGGCGATACCACGGTAGCGTTTCATGCCATCACCTACCAGGGACACCACCGCCCGGTCGCTTTGCACGGAGATTTCTTCGATCAGGCCATGCAGCCTCTCGAAATGAAATTCCTCCTCCAGGGCCTTGCGCGCCTTGACTTCATCCGCCCGCCGCACGCACAAGGTGATGCTGTACTCCGATGAAGACTGCACGATCAGCAGGATCGAGATGGACTCACTGGCCAGGGCATCCATCACGCGCCGCGCGATGCCCACCCGGCCCCGCAGACCACCACCCTGCAGGGTGATCGAAGTCACGTCGCGGAGGTGTGATATCCCCCTCACCACGTGAGTGCGTTCCGCCCCGGAGTGCACCAGTGTCCCCGGCTTCGACGGGTCGTAGGTATTTCTGACCTCGCAGGGAATCTGCTTGCCCGCGAGCGGCGCGAGGGCCTTGGCGGAAATCACCTTGGCGCCGAAATACGTCAGCTCCATGGCTTCGTCGTAGCTGACTTCGTCCAGGCACTGCGCGTTGCTGACAATACGCGGATCTGCGCTGAAGAATCCGTCCACATCTTTCCAGATCTGGCACAGGCTGGCCCCGGTCGCTGCGGCGATGGCCGCTGCTGAATAGTCGGTGCCGTTGCGCCCCAGCAACTGGATACCGCCGTCGGCATTGCGGCCATAGAAACCCGGTAAAACCGTGATGCGGGCGCCCTCCTCCAGCCTTTGCGCCAGCAAGGGCACCGCCGCCTCGATATCCACCAGGGAGTCCAGCCAGCTGTCGTTGGCCAGTGGCAGCACATCGGTATCCGACCACTGCGCACTGAGACCGCGGTGCTGCAGCAGGTCCACCATCAAGCGGCTACTGAAGCCTTCGCCGCTGGCCAGGATTCTGGCCCGAGCCTCATCGGGGCATTGTCCGAGCAGGCGGATGCCTTCCTCGCGCCGGGTCAGCGTGGCATGTTGCTCCTCGAGAAACTCACTGGCCAATGGCGTGGAGAAGCCCTGCTTTGACAGCTCATCTATTATCGAGCGTTCGCTGTCAATTGCCTGTTCCATGTATTGAGCGCCGTTACCACCCTCAACCGCTGTATCGATGGCGGTCAAAAGCAGGTCGGTAACACCCTTGACCGCGGAAAGTACAACGATCACCCGCCACGCGTCCGCGTAGCTTTCAATTACGTCCGCACTGGCGTTGAAGCCCTTAAGGTCAGCCAACGACGTGCCGCCGAATTTCTGTACAAGTAGTTTGTTTTTACTCATCTGTCAGTACGCATCCTGATGCACTGCACGCATGGCCCGCCCGGAAGGATCGTTCATTTCCTGCATGCCCTTGTCCCACAAAACGGCCTCCGGCGTGCTGCAAGCCACGGTTGGACCCCCCGGAACCGTCTGTGCCGCAGACGCCAGCGGGAAATGCTGCTCGAACATGCTGCGGAAATAATAAGCCTCCTTCGAGGCCGGGGTATTGAAGGGAAAACGCCCCTCGGCCCGTGCCATTTCGGCATCGCTGACATGCTCCTCAGCGCAATCCTTGACCGCGTCGATCCAGCCATAACCCACACCGTCAGAGAATTGCTCCTTCTGGCGCCAGGCAATGGATTCCGGCAGCATGTCGCTGAATGCTTCGCGCAGGATCTGTTTTTCGATCCGGCCTTCCGTAATCATCTTGTCCGCCGGGTTGATGCTCATGGCGACATCGAGAAATTCCTTGTCCAGGAACGGAACACGGGCTTCCACGCCCCAGGCCGACATGGCCTTGTTGGCGCGCAGGCAATCATAGCTATGCAAACGCGAAAGCTTGCGCACCGTTTCTTCATGGAAAGCCCGGGGATCAGGCGCTTTGTGGAAATAAAGATAACCACCGAATATTTCGTCCGCGCCTTCACCCGACAGCACCATCTTGATACCCATTGCACGAATCTTACGCGCCAACAGGTACATCGGCGTCGCCGCACGAATGCTGGTCACGTCGTAGGTTTCCAGGTGGTAAATCACTTCATCCAGCGCGTCCAGGCCTTCCTGAATGGTGAAAGTCATGCCGTGGTGAACGGTGCCAATGTGATCGGCCGCGACCTGCGCGGCCAGCAGATCGGGAGAGCCTTCCAGGCCAATGGCGAAGGAATGCAGGCGCGGCCACCAGGCCGGGCTCTGTTCATGGTCTTCCACCCGCATGGTGGCGTGCTTGGCAGCCAGGGCCGCGGTGATGGACGAATCCAGGCCGCCCGAAAGTAAAACACCGTAGGGAACATCGGTCATCAGGTGACTGATCACGGCATTTTCCAGTGCATCATGGACCGCCTGGCGATCGGTGACCGCATTCCTGACGTTTTCATAATCCATCCAGGGACGCTGATACCACTTTTGCGGTTCCGCCTGGCCACTGCACCAGTAATGCCCCGGTGGAAATTCATGCACCTGGTTGCATACGGCCATCAGGGCCTTCATTTCCGAGGCCACGAAAAGCTGGCCGTGCTCATCGTGACCGTAATATAACGGAATGATGCCGATCGGGTCGCGCGCCATCATCCAGAAATCCTTCGCCTCGTCGTACAGGCAGAAGGCAAACATTCCGTTGAGTTCTTCCAGGAAATCCGTGCCATGCTCAAGGTATAGCGGCAGAATGACCTCGCAGTCCGACTCGGTGCAAAATTGATATTTGCCGGCATAGGATTCGCGGATGGGCTGGTGATTGTAGATTTCACCGTTGACGGCCAGCGCCTGGCGGCCACTTTCACTCAGGATGGGCTGAGCTCCGGTATTGACATCGACAATGGCCAGCCGCTCATGCGCCAGCACGGCATTGCCGGCAGCGTAGATACCGCTCCAGTCGGGCCCGCGGTGCCGCAACAGGCGGGATTGCCGCAAAGCCATCTTGCGGACAGATTTCAGGTCCTGGCGTATTTGCAATACGCCGAATATCGAGCACATGAGGCGCCCTCACTAACGAATACAGGTCATTGCCGGCGCTGGTTATTCTTATTGCGCCAGATCATCACTCCGTCCCATACAAAACCACAGGCCAGAACAGTTAATACTAAGGGCTAAGGCTTTAAGTGCCAAGCAATTTGAGTTCTTCTTTGTGGACTTGATCATTTTTCCGCAGAGGACAAATTCCCGGACTTTCCGGCGTACCCCTGTTTACTTCATGCTCTGTTGCAGTTTGGCCAGGGCTTCGCTGCCGGGGTTGAGCTGCTTGAACTCCAGGTCTTTGAGGGGGGTGGTCACGGTACGGGACTGGTCGTGCAGGTCCGGGACATTTTGATCGATGAACAGCAGGCCGGTGACAATTTCGCCGCGGTGGCGATATCTTTCCAGGAAACCCAGGGCGTTGTTGCGGCGCGTGGGATCATAGTCCGGGTCGAGTTTTTTCAACAGGATGGTCGAGCCATCGTGCAACCTGACGGGGTAGGAATCTCCCGCGTAATAGCTGGCTGTGATCTCGGACCGGGCCGGGACCAGGTCGGTCTCGGTGACCTGCATCTTGTGTTCGCGTGTATACACGTAGCTCTTGGTCGAACCCACGTGGTCGTTAAAGGTTACGCAGGGCGAGATCACATCAACCACCGCACAACCAGGATGTGCGATGGCTGCCTTGAGCATTGGAACCAACTGCTCGCGGTCGCCGGAGAAACTGCGGCCAACAAAACTGGCGCCCATGGAAATCGCCGTGGCGACCGCATTGATGTTGTGCATCTGGTTGACTTCGCCCGTTTTGGAGGTGCTGCCAGCGTCTGCAGAGGCGGAGAACTGCCCCTTGGTGAGTCCGTATACACCATTGTTCTCGATCAGGTATAGCATGTTCACATTGCGGCGAATCACGTGGCCGAACTGGCCGAAACCGATCGACAGGGAATCGCCGTCACCCGAAACACCAATGGCGATCAGGTCCCGGTTGCCCGCCATTGCGCCGGTAGCCACCGACGGCATGCGTCCGTGTACTGAATTGAAGCCATGTGCGCCGTGCACAAAATAGGCCGGCGTCTTGGAAGAGCAACCGATACCGGACAGCTTGATCAGTTGCTCCGGTGCGATCGACATCTCCCACAGGGCCTGGACCAGCGCCGCGGTGATGGAGTCATGGCCGCAACCGGCGCAAAGCGTGGACATGCTGCCTTCGTAATCCTGCAACGTCAGCCCAAGCTCATTGTGCTGCTGGCCCGGAAGGTCGAATTTCGGCCTTTTCATAAAACTCATGCTGCTGCCTCCGATTTCACGTGTTCGCTCACGCCCTGCACCACGCAGTCGCTGGAAATGGGCATTCCGTTGTAATGCAGGATGGAAACCATCCGGTCGGCGATATCGTTGTATTCCAGCATCAGCAGTGACTTCATCTGTGCGTCCCGGTTCTGCTCCACCACAAATACGGTGTCGTGGTCGTGTAAAAAATCCATTACTTCCCGGGTGAACGGAAATGCCCTGATCCTGAGATAATTGACATGGATGCCCTGCTCTTCCAGGCGGTCGCGAGCTTCGATCACGGCGCCGTCCGAGCTGCCATAAGCGATGATGCCCAGACGGGTGGGCTGCTCTGCCGCGCTGATCACGGCGTCCGGCACCATAGTCTTGGCCGTTTCCCATTTCACCAGCAGGCGGTCGATAACGTCCTGGTAGGCGTCCGAATCCTCGGTGTAGGCGCCGTAGCGATTGTGGCCGGAGCCGCGCACGAAATAGGCGCCCTTGGGGTCTTCACCCGGCAAGGTGCGGTAGGTTATGCCATCGCCATCGACATCCAGGTAACGCACGAAGCGCTCCATCTTCGCCAGTTCTTCCGGGCCCAGAAGCTTACCGCGATCCGGGCGAAAATTATCGTCCCAGGTCAGTTCCGGAATCATCCAGTCGTTCATCCCGATATCCAGGTCGGACAACATGAAAACCGGTGTCTGCAAGCGTTCGGCCAGGTCGAATGCAGTCACAGCCATCTCAAAACATTCGTGCGGATTGGCCGGGAACAGGATCGGGTGGCGTGTATCGCCATGCGATGCGTAGGCGCAGAGCATCACGTCACACTGCTGGGTTCGTGTCGGCATACCGGTGGACGGGCCGACGCGCTGGACATCGATGAACACGGACGGGATTTCAGCGTAGTAGGCAAATCCGATGAACTCGCTCATCAGGGAAATGCCCGGACCCGAAGTGGGCGTAAAACCACGCGCTCCGACCCAATTGGCCCCCAGCACCATGCCGGCGGCAGCCAGTTCGTCCTCTGCCTGGATAATACAGAACAGCTTGTCGCCTGTTTCGGGGTCGGTGCGGAACATCTCGCAGTATTTAGTAAAGGCGTCCATCACGCCGGTGGAGGGTGTAATCGGGTACCATGCGCCCACCGTAGCGCCCGCGTAAACGCAGCCCAGGCCAGCGGCGTCGTTGCCGTTGATCAGGATGTTCCCGCTGTTGTCGCCCATGGCCTCAGCACGAACCGGCAACGGGCAGGTGAAACTGTTCTTCGCGAAATCGTACCCCAGCATAAGGGCCTTGAGGTTGCTTTCCACAAGTTTGGGTTTCATGGCGAAAGTTTCTTCCAACAGGGTGCGCATGATCTTGAGATCGATATCGAGCAGGGCAGCCAGCACGCCCACGTAAGCCACGTTTTTCATCAGGATGCGGATGCGCGCCAGGCTGAAAGCTTCATTGCAGATTTTGGCCAGGGGAACGCCCAGCACGGTTATATCATCGCGCTGCAGGGTACGCTCTCGCGGCCACGTGGAATCGTAGATCAGGAAGCCGCCCGGACTGACCTCTGCCAGGTCTTTCTGGTAGGTCTGGGCGTTCATCGCCACCATCACGTCTACCCGGTTCAGGTACGACATGTAGCCAGCATGGCTGGCGCGAATCTCGTACCAGGTCGGCAAGCCCTGAATATTGGATGGAAACAGGTTTTTGCCGGTAACCGGTATGCCCATGCGAAACAGGGCTTTCATCACCAGGCCGTTGGCGCTGGCGGAGCCAGTGCCGTTGACCGTGGCAATTTTCAGGACAAAGTCGTTTATCCGGCTTTGCGTTGCTGGCATGGGCGCTCACCACTTTGGTTGCCGCCGTTGTATTCCACGGCCTGGGG
>JAIVWI010000044.1:0-17573 GCA_048636595.1 Oceanospirillum sp.
GAACTCCGCGAATATATCCAGGATGCCCTGGACTCCAATCCACTGCTGGAAAGAGATGAATCCGACGCAAACCAGGACAAGGATTCCGGCGATTCAGAGCAGGAATCCGGCGCAGACGAATTTGACAGCCCGGATGAAAGAGACAACGCTGACTGGGAGGTCGCCGGGCCAGGCGAGGAGCAGTGGACAGAACGCAGCTCCTTCGAGAGCTACGGCATGGAGCCTCAAATTGCCGATACCAGCGCGGATTCCCTGCGGGATCACTTGCTGTGGCAGGTAAACCTTTCACATTTCAGCCCCGTGGATACCGCGATTGCTACGGCGATCGTATACGAGCTGGATGATGATGGTTTCCTCCACGACAGCATCGGGGACATACGCGCCAGCCTGGCGCCGGAATTGCTGGTTGACGAGGACGAAGTACTGGCCGTACTACACCGGGTGCAGCGCATGGAACCGGTGGGTGTCGCAACCCGGGATGCCGCCGAATGCATCCTGGTTCAGTTATCCGCACTGCCTTCTGATACACCTGCGAGAGATCTCGCGCTGCGGATCGCGCGTGATTTTCTTGACCTTGTTGCCCTGCATGATTACGACGAACTGAAGAGAAGCACCCGTGCCAATGAGGAATCCCTGGCCCAGGCGCTGGACCTGATACAGTCACTGGAGCCAAGACCCGGCGCCCGCTACGATAACCGCCAGGATGAGTACCTGATTCCCGATGTCTACGTTACACGCGCGGACAACGAATGGAGAGTCACGCTGAACCCGGAAAATGAACCGGGCCTGCGGCTAAACAATTATTATATTGACCTGCTGCGCAAATCAGGCGGAAAAGATGCGAAGTATCTGAGCGGCCGCTTGCAGGAGGCGCGGTGGCTGATGTCCAGTCTGGAAATGCGCAACCGCACCCTGTTAAAAGTTTCACAGGCCATTGTTAATTCCCAGCTGGGTTTCCTGGAACAGGGGGATATCGCGATGAAACCCCTGGTATTAAAGGACATTGCTGATGGTGTGGGCGTTCATGAATCAACCGTTTCGCGCGCCACCACACGAAAATACATGCTCACGCCCAGGGGCCTGTACGAACTGAAGTATTTCTTTTCGAGCCACGTACGCACAGACCGCGGCGGCATGGTCAGCGCCACGTCAGTGAAGGCGCATCTACAGGTATTGCTGCAGAATGAACCAAAGCAAAGTCCGCTGAGCGATCAGGATTTGTCTGCTCTTCTCAACCAGGCCGGTATCTGTGCGGCACGCAGAACAGTTGCGAAATACCGCGAATCCCTGGGCATAGGTTCATCCAACGAACGACGCCGCCTGTACAAACGAAAGCCCACCGGAACCTAAAGTTTTATTGATGATCGGAGTACTAGGCAATGGTGGAAATCGGGTATAAGATTATTGATGTACAGGACTGAATTTTTTTACAAAGGAAAACAACATGCAAATTAACATTACCGGACATCACGTAGAAGTAACATCCGCACTCAGAGCGTATGTGACCGAGAAAATGCAACGCATTTCCCGCCATTTCGATCACGTGATTTCGACCAATGTCATTCTTAAAGTTGAAAACCACCAGCAGCAGGCTGAAGCAACAGTCAACACTGCCGGCAAAGCCCTGTTTGCCCAGGATATTGATAGTGACATGTACGCTGCGATTGATGGCCTTGTTGACAAGCTGGACAAACAGGTCAGGCGATACAAGGATCGAACGAGAAGCCGTCACGTCAGGCGTGCGGCCGCCAACGATTGATCCGGAACCCGTCCGGGCAGCGTAAACTCCGATAATTAAAATCTTCCAGGGCGGTTTCAATAGAAATGTTATTAAGTGACCTGCTTAGTCCGGAACGAATTCGCTGCCATGTACACAGCAGCAGTAAAAAACGCCTGCTGGAAATCATCAGCAAAGAACTCGCCCGTAACAGTGACGATCTGAGCCAGAGAGAAATTTTTGAAAGTCTCTGCGCCCGGGAGCGTCTGGGCAGTACCGGGCTTGGCAATGGTGTCGCTATTCCACATGGCCGGGTCAAGGGCAGCGATGAGATCCACGCTACCTTCATCTGTCTGAAAAAACCCATTCCTTTCGATGCCGCTGACGGCAAACCCGTGGACCTGCTGTTCGCGATGACAGTCCCGGAAAGCTGCAATGAAGACCACCTGAACCTGCTGGCCCAGGTAGCAGAACTTTTCAGTGACCCGGACCTGCTCAAAGAATTGCGTGAAGCGGCAAGCCCCAGCATGCTTTTGCAACTGCTGTCCTCCTCCCAGCACAGCAAACACTAATACGAGTGGCGCGCTCGCTCACAGCCCGGAACCTTTTCGATGACCTGCACGGCAGGCTGGATCTGCATTGGGCTGCAGGAACCGGCGAAAACAAACCGTACTCTATTTCTGCTGGTGACCTGTCCGCCAGGCCCGACCTGGCCGGTTTCCTGAACCTGATCCATCCCAACAAGGTCCAGGTGCTCGGCGAAGCGGAAATACACTACCTCGATTCCCAGAAACCCGCTGAACTGGTCATAACGCTGGAGCACATTCTCCGCAGCAAACCCCTGGCGATTGTCATTGGTGACGGCCTGGACATACCATCCTCCATCGTCACTGCAGCAGCAGGCAGCGGAACAGCGCTGATGAGAACGAATTATCCGGCCTGGGAACTGGTGAACTATCTCCAGTACCACATTGCCCGCAAGCTCGCCCGGCGTACAACCCTGCACGGAGTATTCATGGAAGTATTCACGATCGGTGTGCAGATAAGCGGGGACCCGGGCAGCGGCAAGAGTGAACTGGCCCTGGACCTGCTGAACAGGGGGCACCGGCTAATCGCGGATGACGCACCTGAATTCACACAGATCTCCCCGGAAATAATTGATGGAACCTGCCCGGAAGCTCTTCAGGACTGTCTGGAAGTTCGCGGGCTCGGAGTGCTCAATGTGCGCCGGATGTTCGGTGATGCAGCCATAAAGCTGAACAAATTTCTTCGCCTCATCATTCACCTGGAAATCCCGGGGGATACTTCCGGGCCTGAAATCACGGATCGCCTGCATGGTGATATCAGCACCCAGAAGGTACTTGAGCTTGATGTTCCCCGCATTACGCTACCGGTTCTGGCCGGAAGAAACATGGCCGTGATGACCGAGGCTGCTGTGCGTGATTTCATGCTGAAAATGAAGGGTTATGATGCGGCTTCTGCTTTTATCGAGAGACACACACGAATTATGAGACGCAATCAACGAGGCCTGAAAGATTGAGCCAACCCTACTCCGACGACCGGCTGGCACAACGTTTGATCCTGGTCAGCGGCCTGTCCGGTAGCGGGAAATCCACCGCGCTGAGAGCGCTGGAAGACCAGGGTTGCTATTGCGTGGATAACCTGCCAGCCGCACTGTTAAAAAAGTTTGCACAACAGATTGGCAAAGACCCGGCGCTCTATGCAACGGTCGCGTTGGGCATTGACGCGCGTTCGCGCGACCCGGAACTGGCGGCGATTCCGGATTGGCTGGACGAACGGAACGAAGCCGGTCTCCATTGCCAGTTACTGTTTCTGACGGCGGACTCAAAGACCATCATCAAGCGGTTCAGTGAAACCCGGCGGCGGCACCCGCTGACCAGCGATCAGCACGCGCTGCCGCAAGCCATCGGAAAGGAAAAAAAGCTGCTTGAACCATTGAAGCGCAGGGCAGACTGGATTATTGACACCAGCGATACCAATATCCATCAGCTCAAGCGCCAGGTCTGGAATTGCCTGGGCGGAGAACGTGATTCCATGATGGTGGTTCTGGAGTCATTCGCTTACAAACGAGGCATACCGCAGGACGTGGATTTTGTTTTTGATGCAAGGAACCTCCCGAACCCTTATTGGGTTGAAGATCTGCGTGATTTCAGTGGACTGGACAGCACGGTGAGCGAGTGGCTGGAGTCGCACGAAACAGTGGACCGGATGTACGCGGATATCGAACAATTCCTGCTCGCCTGGCTGCCGGATTTCCGCGACGACCAGCGCAGCTATGTCACTGTGGGTATCGGGTGCACAGGCGGGAAACATCGTTCCGTCTACCTGGTTGATCGCCTGGCAAAACGTCTTCGTTCCGATTTTGGAAGGATACTCATTCACCACAGGGAACTGCAGTCTTGAGCGTGGGCATCGTCATCGTGACGCACGGCCAGACCGGTCAGTCCCTGGTCAATGACGCGGAGTTCATCCTGGGGCAGTCGCTCAGAAGCATCCGCTGTATCGCGTTCAACCAGCCCCGGGGCCAGTCGATCGGAGACGATGAATTAAAGCAATTCATTGCCCAAAGTGATCATGGCGAAGGTGTCCTGGTTCTAACCGACCTGGTCGGCGCCAGCCCCGCCAACCTGGTAACCGGCCTGCTCGGGGAGTTTCAAGCGGCCATGGTAACGGGCATCAACCTGGCCATGCTCATCCGGGTCTGGAATTACCGCGACACTCCGCTGGAATCGCTTACAGACAAAGCCATGCAGGGTGGAAAACGGGGTGTCGAGGCATTTCATCCTTTGATAGACAAAAAGCCATGATTACCAGATCGGCCACCATCGTAAACAAGCTCGGCCTTCACGCCCGTGCGGCAACGCGCCTGGTCAACTGCGCATCGATGTTTGAAGCCGAACTGTGGATCAAAAACGGTGAAAAAACCATCAACGGCAAGTCCATCATGGGCGTGCTGACACTGGCAGCCGGCAAAGGAACTGTGTTGGTAATTGAAGCAGATGGCGCTGACCGGGAAGACGCCTTGCAGGCAGTCTGTAACCTGATTCATGACCGCTTTGGGGAAGACGAGTAGCAATATGGTGGCCTCGACATGACACTGGCCCTGACCGGACACGCTGTGACCAGCGGCATTGCGATTGGCCAGACACACCTGGCCGAGCGCAGTGAACTCGAGATCGAGGAATACCGTATCGAGCGGAAAGACGTAGAAACGGAAATCAAGCGCTACCGCCTGGCGGTGGATGCAGCCCGGAAACAACTCGGTGAACTGGCGAAGCGCATAAGCGGGAATGTGGGTATTCCTGCAAGTGAAATCATCCAGACACATGTACTGATGCTGGGTGACGACAGCATCAGGGAAGCGACCGAAAACCAGATCAAAAATGAGCTATGCAACGCGGAATGGGCGCTCCAGTCTCAGCTTGAACTCATCCTTTCTGAATTCCGCACAATGGATGATCCCTATATTCGCTCGCGTGGTGAAGATATCACCCAGGTCGTCCGCCTGGTCCAGGGCAAGCTCAACGAAAAATCGGCAGGAAAACCTTTCGAAAACATCCCCGACCGCCTTGCTGAAACGATGGTCATCGCCACCGAGTTGACACCCGGTGAACTCGCCATTCTTCACGAACGCGGCGTGGCTGGTATCGTTACCGAGCATGGCGGGCCCCACAGCCACACAGCCATCCTCGCCAACAGCCTGGGTATTCCCGCTGTACTTGGTGTCCGGCTTGCGCGAAGCCTGCTCAAGGAAGGGGAAACCCTGGTTCTTGATGGTGACCTGGGCGTGGTCTACGCAGATCCGGATGAAGCGATCCTGGACCATTACCACCAGGTTCAGCGCGATACGGTCCGTTTCAGGCAATCGCTCGAGATAGTGCGTGAACTCCCCTGCCACAGTATTGACGGCGAATCGATCAGCCTGCAGGCCAACGGAGAGCGCCTGGAGGATCTGCTCCAGGCAATTGACCTGGGCGTGACAGGCATTGGCCTGTATCGCACAGAATTTCTGCATCTTCGCGGCATGGCGTCGGACGAGGAAACCCAACTGGCCGAATACCTCGCTGCCGTTAAAACACTGGACGGCCTGCCACTGACCATTCGAACCCTGGACCAGGGCGCAGATAAACCCATTGATTCTGCTGCTTTCGAACAGCTCCCGCGCTCTGCCAATCCAGCGCTGGGGCTGCGGGCAATCCGATTGTGCCTGAGAGACACGGACCAGTTTAAGCGTCAATTAAGGGCGATACTCAGAGCCAGCGCAGCGGGCCCCGTGAGGTGCCTGATTCCTATGCTGACCAGTGCACGTGAAGTCGTGATGGTTCGTTCCTTGCTGGATGAAGCCCGGGAGGAACTGGATGAAAGTGGATTGGCTTATGACCCGAACCTTCAACTCGGGGGAATGATTGAGGTGCCTGCCGCCGCCCTGGCCATCGAGGAATTCAGCCAAAACCTGGACTTCATTTCCGTGGGCACCAATGACCTCCTGCAATACTTGCTGGCCGCTGACCGTGCCGATGAACAGGTAGCGCACCTGTATGATCTGCAGCACCCCGGCGTGGTACGGCTGCTGCAGCAAATTTTCAGTAGTGCAGAGGCGTCACGGATCCCCGTCACAGTGTGTGGAGAAGTTGCGGGTGACCGGCGTTATACCCGGCTGTTGCTGGCACTGGGCCTGCGTGAATTCAGCATGCACCCTTCACGGCTGTTGGAAGTCAAACTGATGATCACCAAAACCGATATTCCCCGGGCTACGGCCGCATTGACCCAATGGCTCAACAGCACCGAAATCAAACGCGATATTTCCCTGCTTCAATTGCTCGATCAGTCACAGCAAACTCATTAGCCCGCATATTGCCCGGCTTTCAGGGGCGCTTTTCCCTTATAATGCGGGCGGTTGACCGGACCGCGCGAGGAGGACGTCATGGCAGAAAAAATACGTGAAGACAAGACCGCACGTCACCTCGACCACTTGTCCGAGGCGCTGGATTCCGGTACGCAGCACCACGTACGCCACCTGCTGAAGAACCTGTCTGCCGCCGAGATCGGTGATCTGCTCGAATCTCTGCCACTGGCAAAACGACTGGTCGTCTGGGAGATGACGGATCCCGAACTCGAAGGTGACGTCCTGGTAGACGTGAACGACGAAGTTCGCGCCGGACTGATTCGCGGTACTTCTCCCGAAGACCTGGTGGCGGCGGTCGATGACCTCGACCTGGATGATCTCGCTGACATTCTCGATGACCTGCCAGACGCGGTTATCAGTGAAGTGCTGCGCAGCATGGATCGGCAGGAACGGGAGCGCCTGGCCCAGGTTCTGTCCTACCCCGAAGATTCTGCCGGCGGCTTGATGGACCCGGACGTTATCACCATCCGTCCGGACGTCAGCCTGGACGTGATCCTGCGTTACCTGAGAGCGCGTGGCGAACTGCCCGAGGTATTAGATCTCCTGTTCGTGACAGACCGCAACGGGAGCTTCCTGGGCAACCTCAAAATCTCTGACCTGCTGACTCAGAAAGTCACCGATGCGGTGGGTGATTTGATGGATACCTCGGCCAGGACCATCCCGGTCGATATGCACGAAAGCCAGGTGGCGATGGAATTCGAGCATCACGACCTGGTCTCGGCGCCGGTTCTCGGCGAGGACAATCGCCTGCTGGGGCGTATTACGATTGATGACGTTGTGGACGTCATCAGGGACGAAGCGGAACACACGGTTCTGACCATGGCCGGCCTGGACGAGGAAGAAGACATGTTCGCACCGGTCTTCCAGTCCGCGCGCAGGCGCTGGGTCTGGCTCGGCGTCAACCTGGTGACAGCGCTCCTCGCCGCCATGGTGCTGTACGCTTTCGAAGCGACGCTTGACCAGATTGTCGCCACCGCCGTGCTGTTTCCGATCGTAATGAGCATGGGCGGTATCGCAGGAACACAGACACTGACGCTGATGATCAGGGGGATGGCGACCGGCCAGATCAGCGCGAGCAACACGCCCGACCTGTTACGCAAGGAACTGGCGGTCGGCCTGCTCAACGGCATCCTGTTTTCTGTCCTGGTCGGTGCCGTTGCCATATTCTGGTATGAAGATATTGTGCTGGGCCTGGTGATTGGGGCTGCCATCTTGCTCAATCTGCTGGCCGGTGCACTGGCTGGCGCAGTGGTTCCCGTCATTCTCAAGCGCATGTCCATTGATCCGGCCCTGGCGGGCGGAGTCGTCCTGACCACGGTTACCGACGTCGTGGGCATCCTGGCGTTTATCGGCCTGGCCACCTTCATCCTGATTGGAAATTAGTGTCCCTGTCAGCCCGATGAAGATTCTGCTCATCACACAGGAACCGCCCTTGCTGAGTGAAGTGGTGGTCAGCGGCAATGCGGTACGTACCCGGCAGATCAGCCAGGCACTGGCCGGTGCAGGTCACGAGGTGGTACAGGCCTGGCTGTCCACAGATCGTAAGCGTGTAAAAGGGGCATTTCACAACCGGGATGAATTGCAGGGCATCCTGATGAAACAGGCGCCTGGCGCCATAATCGTCAGTTACTGGGAATTGCTCGGACTGCTTCCCTACAACCTCCAACAGCCCGTGATCCTCGACTACGTCGCACCCCGTTCCCTGGAGGAAATGTACGAATCGCCGGATACAGTGAGGAGCAGCATGCGCAGGCTCCGCCTGAACCTGCGACACTGCGATGCCGTGATGGTCGGCAACGCGAAGCAGCGGCATTTGCTGCTCAACACGATGATCGAGGCCGGCTTTGATTTGCGTGATTCGAACCCTGTTCTGATCGTACCACTGGGCGCCGAGGTGGTCGGCTCACCACACTCGGACCCGGTGAAAAGCGGTTGGCTGCTCGTCGCCGGAGGGGTGAGCTGGCCGTGGAGAAAATCCGAATCCTACACGGCCGAATTGGAACGTATCGCGAATGAAATGCAGCCGGCCCTGCGCCTGGTGCTTTTCGGCGGCCGCTACCGGTGGCACGAACAAGCAGACAGTACCGGGACAAAAATACCGGACCCCGCGACTCCCCGCCCCACAACCGAAAAATCCGACCTAACTGCGGTGAGCCGCCGCGACCTGGAATCCTACCGTCATTTCAGCAACTACCTGCTTGAGCACGCACACATCGGCGTGGAACTGGCGGAATGGAATGTTGAGCGCCAGTACAGCCAGTCCTTCCGCTCGCTGGAATTCCTGCGTCATGGCCTGCCCTTGCTGTGCAATCGCTACCTGCCCATCGCCCCGCTGATCGAGAAATATGACGCTGGCTGGACCGTCGATGAACCCGGTTCGCTGGCAAAACTGCTGCCGGAAATCGTGTCCCGGCCAGATGAATGGCGGAAAAAATCTGAAAACGCCCTGAAACTGGTTAGCGGGGAGCTTCGTCCCGAACGCTCAGTCCGGCCCCTGCTGGAGTGGCTGGCATCAGCAACGAAAGCGGCACGTTTACCCGAAAGCCCCGACCGCGCGGAAGGAGAACCCGTATTGGGTGTTCCGCCGCTTGGCCAGCGGATGAAACGCCAATTCAAACTGATCCGGCAAGTATTGATTGGCCGCCTCTATGGCCAGCGCAAAGGCAACGGTGTGCTGTTGGTGACGCGGGGCGACCTGTTCCCTCCCGATCACGGTGCAGCGGTACGCACGTTGGAAACCGCAAGGGCGCTATCGCAAAGCGGTCTGCAGGTAGGTATCGTGACCGAGGAGAGAAAATTCTGGTACCGGTTCACCGATGGCAGGGTGGAGCAGGAAAAATTTCCCTGGTGGGTGAAGTTGCTGAGTGTACCTGCCCCGCTGGTCAAGCTGCTGCATTATTCCAAGGACATCCCTTTCAGCAACAGTTTCCTGTACATGCCCCTGACCGATCAAAGCTTCCAATGGCGTATTATCGCCGCGGCGAAACAGCTTCACACCGGGGTTCTGCAGGCCGAGTTTCCCGCCTATGCCCTGCCCTGCATCAAGCTCAGGGAAGCCATGGATTGCGGCGTGGTGCTGGTAGAACACAACGTGGAATACGACCGCATCAGGGCCCAGGTTGATGAACTGACGCAGGCCCAGTATGAAAACCTCAGGTCCATTGAGATCACGTTGTGCAATGATTCGGATGCGGTGGTTTGCGTCTCCGATAACGACCGCCGCAAACTGGAACTGGACGGCGTCAAGCCGGAACGGATGCATACCATCCCGCACGGTGTTGACCTGGGGCAATATGACGAACTGCCGGCCGAGGATGCCAGGGCGCATTTTGGTATCGCAGAACACGAACCGGTGCTGGTCTACCACGGAACATTTTCCTATCCACCCAATCGCGAGGCGCTGCGTATATTCGCCGAAATCCTGCTGCCCGGACTGGAACGCCAGGGCCTCAAAGCCCACCTGCTGGCGGTGGGCAAGAACCCACCGGCAAACAGCCCTCACCCGCGCATTCACCTGACCGGCAGCGTCGAGCGTGTCGCGCCCTGGCTCAAGTCAGCTGACCTGGCTGTAATCCCCCTGACCGACGGGGGCGGCACAAGGATGAAAATCGTCGACTGTTTCGCCGCCCGCCTGCCGCTGATCAGCACCAGCAAGGGAATCGAAGGGATTCCGGTGGTTCCGGGACAGCATGCACTGGTGATCGATGACTGGGAATCCATGATCGAAGCCATTCGTGATTGCTGGGAAACCCCGGCCAAAGCACAAGCCCTGGCCCGGGAAGGCCGGGCGCTCGCTGAAAGCATGGACTGGAAAACAATCGCAGAAAAATATATATCCCTCTACGCCACGCTGCCCTGACCCGGCCCGCAGATTGCGCCAGGTCAGGTGGGCTTATTTGCCACCTTATTGCGGATGTAGACGGGTTGAGCCTGGGCCGCCGGCAACGGCTTGTTGCTTTCCAGCCACCTGGCCGCCAGGCGGCTGACGACGCCGGCACGGGGCCAGCAATCCGGTAAGTAGAGCCCCAGTTCCCCGGCCAGTTTTTCAAGCTCCGGGTAAACCTCGAAGCCATTGCCTGCCGCACAAACCCCGGCTGGATCTTCAGGGCGGACATCACCCGGCGGACAGACTCGCTCCTCACTTGCCGGAATGACAAAACCATCCACGTCTACCTCGAAATCAGCGGTGTACACTTCCTGCATCCGGGCGTCCATGGCAACACAAATACGGCGAACCCCTGGGGGCAAGCCCCGTTCGAGCGCAGCCTGGGCTACGGCAGCCAGGGAAGATACCGGCACGACGGGCAAATCTGCACCCCAGGCCAGGCCCTGGACCACGCCGATGCCGATTCTCAGGCTGGTGAAACTGCCTGGCCCGCGCCCGAATGCGATACCATCCAGTTGGCCAAGCGCCAGTTCCGCATCACTCAGCAATGAACTCACCATCGGCAGAATCAACTCCGCATGACGCCTGGGCGCATGTTCGAATTTCTCCCAACTGTTTTTTCCGATACTCAATGCCACGGAGCAACTTTCAGCGGAGGTCTCAATCGATAAAAGCTTATTCACGCAAAAAGTCCTCAACTTCGGACTGGCTGCCTGCCTGGCGCATGGGAGGCAGGCTGTTACGAAACATGCTTCCGTACGACTTGGTCCGGATTCTCGGATCGCATATGACCAGTGCACCACGATCATTGACGTCCCGGATCAGCCGGCCCGCACCCTGTTTGAGAGCAATAACGGCCTGCGGCAGGTATAACTGTGTAAAGGGATTTCCACCGGACCTTCGCAGCACATCACTCCTGGCTTCCATCACCGGATCATCCGGGGCGGCAAACGGCAGCTTGTCAATCACGACCAGCGAAAGCGCATCCCCGATCACGTCCACACCCTCCCAGAAACTCGACGACCCGAGCAACACGCCCTCGCCGGAATCCCTGAACTGTTCCAGCAGCACACTGCGTGGTTGTTCTCCCTGGACAAACAGCGGAAAAGAAACACGATCCGCCAGCAACTCCGCCGCACGCCGCAGGTTGCGGTGCGAAGTGAACAACAGGAAAGCCCTGCCACGACTGGCCTCCAGCAAGGGAATAACAATTTCCAGCAAGGCGGGAACGAAGCCGGCGTCCCGGGGCTCAGGCAGGTGTTCCGGCAGCCACATCAGGGCATTATTCGGATAATCGAACGGTGAATCCAGCAACAGGGTCTGTGCATCGTCGAGGCCCATTTGCTGGGTGAAATGCCGGAAATCGTCCCCAACGGCAAGGGTGGCAGAGGTAAACAACCAGGCGGCATCCATCTTCTCCCTGAACGCATTGAACGGTGTTGAAACCTCGAGCGGCGTGATGTGAATGGCAAAACCACGGCCACGCTTTTCAAACCAGCGTACTTCCCCGGATGACTGTTCGGCATCGAAACGGTCCAAATGGAGTTGCAACTCCTGCAGACGGTCAATGCAGCCATCCATGCCACGCGCCCTTCCGTGCATGTCCTCGACTGCATCGGCCAGGCCATGGACCGAGCGGTCCAGTTCCTGCAGAGCCGTGCGCACCTGCTCATCCCGCATCAACTCTTGCCAGGAGCCACGCTCCGGCATCCGGTCGGAGATTGCCAACTGGATTTCCTTCAATTTCTGCAGGCAATCGGCCACCGGTTCACGGAGAATGCCCATCGCCCCGGACACTTCTGCGGATTCAGCAAGAAAATCGCGGCACAGTTCATTGACCTGGCGGGCGGACAGCGACACGCTGAAAAACCGGGACGCAGTCTCGGGCGCCTGGTGCGCTTCGTCGACGATGAATGCGGATGCTCCCGGCAGAACCTCACCGAAACCACTCTGCTTGATCGCCATGTCGGCGAACAACAGGTGGTGATTGACCACGACAATGTCTGCGTCCTGCGCCTCCCGCCTGGCCATGGCCACGTAACATTCCTCAAACTGGGGGCATTCCGAACCGAGACAGTTGTCCGCTGTAGAGGTAACCAATGGCAGCAGGCCGCTTTCTTCGGTGACTACCGACGAAATTGACAGGTCACCGTCAACGGTTTTCGCGCTCCAGTCGATAACGGCTTCCAGTTCCGCCACGGCTTCCTTGCTGGGCAGGCGCCCGTCCGCACGCGCCATCATCATCCGGTGCAGGCAGAGATAATTAGCCCGCCCTTTCAGCAGGGCGGTCTTGATGGACACGCCCAGGGCCTCCCTGACCAGGGGAAGGTCACGGAAAAAAAGCTGGTCCTGCAGGTTCTTGGTGCCGGTGGAAATGATGACACGTTCGCCGCTGAGAATCGCGGGAACGAGGTAAGCAAGGGTCTTGCCAATACCGGTTCCGGCCTCGACGACCAGGGACTTCTTTTGCGCCAGCGCTTCTTCCACCGCCTCCGCCATGCGAATCTGCGTCTCGCGGGGCGCAAATCCCGGCAGGGCATCAGCAAAGGGCCCAGCAGAGCCTAATAAATCTACGCTTTGGTTCACCTTCGGTCAGAGGCTCCGGGGCTTGGTATTCATGCAAGTGGTTGCGCGTTGTTCCGCCAGATCAGATCCATTACGGTCTCCAAGGTGTTCACGCGACACGCTTATGGTACGCCAGTTGCGGGCGCAGATTTCGCCCACGCGCGGGCCAATGTCATAGGAACGCACGGCAAAATTCAAAGCCTGTTCATAGTCCTGCTTCCGCAACTGGACTTCCGCCATCTGCTGCAGTATTTCCGGATCCCTGGGCTGTATCCTGAGGGCGCGTTCCAACAGCACCGCGGCCTGGTTGTAATCGCCCGCAGTTTCTGCACTGCCGGCATCCGCCAGTAATTCCTTTACCGCTGGATTCTGCAAGGGAAACACCTGGACTCCCTCGCTATCCTCGCTGGCCGGTTCGCGAACCCGTGTTTCAACCTCCCGGTCTGAAACAGGCGCGGGAGTGTACCCGGCGCATGCCGACAACAGCAATGCCGGTAACGCCAGCAGTAATGAGAGCCTCTTAATCCTGATTTTTCTTTCCAAACCACTTCCTCCAGAACGATTCCTGTTCATCGTCGCGCATCGATGCCAGGCAATCTGTCAACTCCCCGGGTCCTGAGCCGTCCACGAAAGGAACCTGGAACGCGCCGGGGCAATTCTCCGCAGTCAGAGCGCCACTGTCCCGGTCCACCCACAACCACGTGGCGCCGTCGGGCAAACGCAGGTCAAGCGACTCGATCGACAGTTCGCGGAACAGGCCGGCCCAGAGACGCATCGCGGCATTGCTGCCGGTGACGCCGGCAGGCCGGTTGTCATCCTTCCCAACCCAGGCCACGGCAATGCGGTTACGAGTATATCCGACAAACCAGCTGTCGCGGCGATCATTTGTGGTGCCCGTCTTGCCGGCAATTACGGTCTGTTTGCCCAGCAGTCCCGGCAGGGCTTTGGCCGTGCCCTGCTGTACAACCTGGGTCATCGCATAATTGAGCACGCCGATCACTTCACGCCGGGCCAGCGGCATCATGCGCAAGGGGTAACGGACCAACTCATTCCCATCCGCCGTCTGCACGGCAATCACGGACCGCAAGGGCACACTGTAGCCTCCTGCCGCCAGCGATTGATAAATCTGAGTGACTTCCAGCGGGGTAAGTTCAACGGCGCCAAGGAAGATGGAAGGCACGGCCTGCACATCCGCCCGCACGCCCAGTTGTTCAAGCTTCTGCAAAAGATGACTGATGCCAATATTCACGCCCAGGCGGACCGTGGCCTGGTTATAGGAGCGGGTCAGCGCTTCCAGGAGAGTGACTTCACCATGAGATACCTTGCCGTAGTTGGCCGGCGTCCATAAGCTGCCATCAGGCAGTTTCAGTGACAGCGGCCGGTCCTCGATGCGGGTCAACAGGTTGTAGTCTGCTTCATGTTCGAGCGCCAGCAGGTAGACCAGGGGTTTGATCACCGATCCGATCTGGCGGCGTGCGTCCAGTGCCCGGTTAAAGCCCGCCCGGTTTGCATTCCGGTCGCCCACCAGCGCCCTGATTTCACCGCTGTCCGTGTCAGCCAGAACCATCGCTGCTTGCAGGCCGGCAGGCAGGCCACGGTCTTGAAGGCGCTTGAGGCCATCGCTGACAGCCCGCTGTGCTTTTTCCTGGTCCGATGGAGAAAGCGTAGTGAAAATACTCAAGCCCTCGGTTTTCAGATCTTCTTCACGGTAAACCTGCGCCAGTTGCCGCCTGACCAGGTCAACAAAAGCGTGGTACCGGGTTCCCCGGCTGCGTGCCTTTTCGGTGACATCAAGCGGACTGGCTACAGCGGCCCGGGCGTCTGCAGTTGACAGCAAACCAGTGGTTTCGAAGGCTGACAATACCTGGTTGCGCCGCTTCAGAGCCCGTTCGGGGTGCCTGCGGGGGTTGTAGTAGGACGCTCCGCGAACCATGCCGATCAACAAGGCGATGTGCTGCGGCTCCAGCTGATCCAGTGGCCGGTCAAAATAGTACAGGCTGGCGCGCCCGAATCCGTGCACCGCGTAAGCGCCCTGCTGGCCGAGGAATACCTCGTTGAGGTAAGCCTCCAGGATTTCCGCCTTGTCATAATGAAATTCCAGCAACAGGGCCATGATCGCCTCGTTGACTTTGCGCGCGATGGTGCGCTCATTCGACAGGAAATAGTTCTTGACCAGTTGCTGCGTGAGCGTACTGCCGCCCTGAACGGCCCGGCCCGCCTTGAGGTTGGCCAGCGCCGCCCTGGCGATGCCCTTGATATCCACCCCGGGGTGATGCTTGAAATTCCTGTCTTCCACTGCCTGCAGGCCGGTCAGCAACAAGGGCGGTACATCTTTGATCCTGACCAGGGTGCGGTCTTCTTTCTGCAAGGGGTAAATGGAAGCAATTTCCGCAGGCTCCATCCGGACCAGGTCCAGAGATTTCCCGGATTTAACGTCGCGCAGCCTGCCGACTTTAGCGGACTGCAAAGAAACCGAAAAACGCAGGGCGTCCTCGACTCCGTCATGGAAACGAAACGAGCGCCGGTATATTTCCAGCGTGTTGCCGGAGACGCTGTAAAGGCCTGGTCTGCCGGCATTCGCCTTGCGCCGGTATCCTGCAATACTCAATTCGAGTTCGAGGTCTTTGAGTGTGATTGGCGCACCGGGGTACAGGTCAAGTGCACGCGCGTAGACCCGGCTGGGCAGATCCCATTTGCGCCCTTCGAATTCAGTGGTCACCTGGTGGTTAAGGTAAGCGGTCCAGGGTATCAGCAAGCCCAGGCATATCCCGGCAAACAGCAGTGCGAGACGCCAGATCCGGCCAATCCAGCGCATGCCGGTTTTTTTACCGGAACGATTTCGCCGGGCGCTATTCTTCTTATTGGCTGTCTTTTTCCTGGCTGTCTTTTTACGCGCCGTCTTTTTTTTTGCTTTTATTGTTTTTCTGCCTTTCTTCATCGACGAAAATGTCCTGCCAACGGGTGACATCACCCGGTCCTTTGACCATAATAGTGGGGTTTTATTCCGGCTAAATCATCCCGGCTATACCATCCCTGAAAGGGCATTCTATCCACCCAGGCACACTAAGCGCCACGATAGCGTTAAAATCCCGGGGAAATCCTACAAAAAAACATCCGCATGAGCAGCAGAACAGCAGATAAAGAGATCGATTCCGGGCCGCCGGTAAACAGCGGCCGGGCGCCTGTTGTCTGTGTTTTTTCAAAAGGTGACCGCGCAGCGGAACAACACATGCTGGACTTCTTCAGCAAACTGGGCTGGAAGGGATGGAGCCCGGGGATTGAACAAACGGGCGAGGCCGGACCGGATCAGACTGGCCAGTTGCTGATTGAGCATGATCGACGATTTCCCGGCCACGCTTTACTGTTAATCGATGCAGGACTTTCCATCACGGCGGCAGCTGTAACAACAATCACCGGGCTGATGGAAGAACTGGCGCCAAATGGTGACAATGCCGTAGTTCTCACCGCGCTCAGCAACGCTGAAACGAGTCTGAATCCCTATGCCGGCCTCGACGCGTCAAGCAAGGATGGAACCCCGGCCGGTAACCGGGCGTCCCTGGTCGCCCTTCTGGGGCAGGGCAGGATATTTGAGCACCAACACTGGCCGGGGCACCTGCTGTTTTTCTCGTCCGGGGCCATCGAGATTCTGGCACAGGCGGATATTCATCCGGCAAATGCCCTGCCCCGACTGGTTTCACAAGACGGCCGCCTGCTGGTGGCGGACCATTGTTTTGTGCACGATCCTCGCCGGGGACTGTTTGAACAGTCACGGCTGGATCCGCATGAAGAGCGGCGACCGCCGGCCTGGGGCAGCCTGGTACAACGGCTCGATGCCTGGCTGAGAAATGATCCCGCCAGCGCCGATGAATTCCTGGCTGATGAAAAACCATTAACACTTCACATCACCCACAGCTGGGGGGGTGGTGTTGCGCAATGGGTCCACTCCTTCATCGAAGCCGACGGGACCGGCCTGAATTTCCAACTGCGCTCGGAGGGTCCGCAAACCGGCGAGGGCGCAGGCCAGCGGCTATCCCTCTATTACGGCAATAAAACCGGCGCAGCCATCGCCAGCTGGTGGTTACAACCACCCATCCGTTCCACCGCTGAATCGAATGATCAATACAGGGCAATCCTGCGGGAGATCACCAGGCGATACGGTGTCGGGCGGATCATCGTTTCTTCCCTGGTCGGTCACAGCCTGGACGCACTGGGAACAGGCCTTCCCACCGTGCAGGTTCTACACGATTTCTACCCTCGCTGGCCGCTGCTGGGCATCCACCCCGGACCCTACCTTATCAATCGTGAATCTGATGGCGATGAGACTAAGGGACTGGAACTGGCCTTGTCGGAGAACGCCCTGTTGCCGGATCTCCGCGACCGGGATACACAGGCATGGCAGACGCTGGGCGACCGCTGGCGGGAGACCATCGTCACCCGGGGAATCAAGGTCGCCGCGCCCAGCCGCTCGACCGCTGACC
>JAIVWI010000045.1:0-17329 GCA_048636595.1 Oceanospirillum sp.
CCGGCGATGAACTGGTCGACCGTCTGTTGGAACTGGTTCCGGTCCCATGATGCCGGCCAGTCGCCCTTCCCGTGACGGGGATGGCATTCACCTTTCTGCGGCAGAGCTTATCTCATTGCGGCCGCGATGCCACGCGCTCAGGCTGCCGATGCGGCAGCCCGCAGCCTCGGCACTGGCGGGCGCTTATCGATCGAGGTTCCGTGGCCGTGGCGTGGACTTCCTCGAGTCGAGAAATTATCAGCCGGGTGACGACATCAGGAACATGGACTGGCGGGTGACCGCCCGCACCGGCCGGCCTCACACCAAGGTGTTCCAGGAAGAGCGGGAGCGGCCGGTACTGGTCGTGCTGGATGCGAGCCCCAGCCTGTATTTCGGCACGCGGCGGGTATTGAAATCCGTAGCCGCAGGTCAGCTTGCTGCTGCGGTGGCCTGGTCAGCCGTCCGGCGTGGTGACCGCATCGGTGGATTTTTTTTCGCGCCGGGGCGCCATCGTGAACTGAGGCCGGCCGGTGGCCGCCGGGGCGCGATGAGGATGATCCAGGGGCTGGTGGACTGGTTGCAGCCCGAACAGGTCTCCGGCGAAGGGCAGGAACCGTTGTCCAGTGCGCTTGAACGGGTACGCCATACCGTGCGCCCCGGCAGCCTGGTCATTATCATCAGCGATTTTTTTGGCCTCGACGAAAACTGTAACCGTCACCTTTCCCGCTTGCGGCAGCACAATGACGTGGTTGGCTGCCAGGTCCTCGATGCTGCCGAGTATCAACTCCCTGCCGGACGTTACCCGATAACGGATGGCGAACATACCTCGCTGCTGGATATGGGGCGTAAAGATTCAAGAAGCAGGTACGAAGCCATGAGCCTCAGGCATCTCGATGAACCCCGCCGCCTGTTTCAAAAACACCAGTGTGGCTGGCTGGTACTGCATACCAGTGACGACCCGGTGGATGTCCTGGGCCGTGAATTGCGCATACTGGTCGGTCGCCCGGCCTGAGTCGATTATTGTAAAGCTGCATATTGCCGATGAATTCTGATCCGTCACAATTACTTGACCAGTTGCAGGACATTCATGCCGCAGGTAGTCCCCTCTGGTGGCCACCAGCTATCGGCTGGTGGGTATTGGCCCTGGCGGCGCTGTTGCTGCTTGCTGTTGCCATCCGCTTTCTGAAACGGAAGCTGGCAGCACGCAAGCGCCGCCATGAGTGGCTGCGGGCACTGGATGCCATAGGCCAGGAGTTGGATCCACAACGTGATGCCCATCAATACCTGGCTGGCCTGAATCGCCTGTTCAGGGCGGTCGCACTGAAGGCGTTTCCCGGCACCGGCTGTGCCGGCCTGCAGGGGGAAGAGTGGGTGATATTCATCAGCTCACTGCTGCCTGAAAATTCAGATGATTCCAGCCTGTCGGCCCTTGCCCGGGGTCCCTATGAGCCGGTCCCTCATTTCGATGTCCAGGCCCTGGATGAGCATGCCAGAACGTGGGTGCTCCTCTATGGTTGAAAGCGTATCAGCGGAAGGTCTGACCCTGCTCTGGCCCTGGTTGTTGCTCCTGCTGCCGCTGCCATGGCTGGTCAGGAAGTTTTACTCAGCGGCATCCGGGGGCAGCATGCAAGCCCTGAAAGTACCCTGGTTTTCAATGATGACCGCTCCGGGTTCTACCTGGATGAAGCAGCCGGTACTGGCTTTTGCGGCCAGCCTGGTATGGGTTTTTTTGTTGCTTGCCGCGGCCCGTCCCCAGTGGGTGGGTGAAATTGAGAATTTGCCAATAAGCGGCAGAGACCTGTTGCTGGCGGTTGATATATCCGGCAGCATGGATACCCAGGACATGATCCTGAGCAGCAAAGCGGTCAACCGCCTGACCGTGGTTAAAAAGGTGGCCGGTGAGTTTATCCAGCGCCGCAAGGGGGACCGGGTTGGCCTGGTTCTGTTCGGCAGCCGTGCCTATCTGCAGACTCCACTGACTTTTGATACCCAGACCACCTCTATCCTGCTGGATGAATCGGAAATCGGGCTGGCGGGCCGGGAAACGGCCATCGGTGATGCAATTGGCCTGGCGGTAAAGCGCTTGCGTGAGGATGCCGCCAGTGAACGGGTACTCATCCTGCTGACTGATGGCGCAAACACCTCCGGCGAGGTGCAACCGATGCAAGCCGCGGAATTTGCCGCGCGTGAAGGCCTGAAAATTTACACCGTGGGTGTCGGCGCAGACGAGATGGTGGTGCAGGACTTTTTCGGCTCCCGCATGGTGAATCCCTCAGCCGACCTGGATGAAGATACCCTCAAAGCCATAGCCGAGCGGACAGGAGGCGCCTATTTCCGGGCCCGTGACGCCGAGGCGCTGGCCCGGATTTACGAGCAACTGGATAAACTGGAACCGGTGGAAAGCGACCAGGAGGCCATCCGGCCTGTTGATGAATTGTTCTATTTGCCCCTTTCCATTGCTTTCCTGCTGGCGCTTGCAGCGACCATGCTGGCTATGCAACCTGGGATGCGCGCGGGAGTGCCGGCCTCATGAGCGAGTTGGCGCTGTTGCATTTCATTCGCCCCTGGTGGCTGCTGTTATTGCCGCTGGCGGTCATTCTGCCCTGGTTGTGGAGGCGCACGCGCAGGCCTTCCGGAGACTGGACCCGGGCCTGTGATCCACACCTGTTGCGTTGGTTGAGCGTCAGCCAGGCAGATGGGAGATCGCGCGGTGGTGGCCGATGGCTGGCCGGCGCGGCGGTGTTGATCTCGATCCTGGCATTGGCCGGTCCAAGCTGGCAAAAATTGCCGGGCAGTTCTTTTTCGGCCCGGGACGCCCGCATGATTGTGCTCGACCTGTCACGTTCAATGCTGGCGCAAGATCTGCGTCCGAATCGCCTGACCCGGGCCCGTTTCCGGCTCGCTGACCAGCTGGAGATGACGCAGGAAGGCCAGGTCGGCCTGGTTTCCTACGCGGGTGACGCCTACATAGTTTCGCCGCTGACCAGTGATATGAATACCATTGCCAACCTGTTGCCGGCCTTGCAGCCCGATATCATCCCGGTTGCGGGCAGCAGGGCAGACCGGGCCCTGGAAATGGCCGCATCCCTGCTGGGCCGCGCCGGCCTCAGCCACGGTGAAATTCTGCTGGTTACGGACTCGGCAGATTCCGCTGATGCGGCCAGGGCGAGGGACCTGAAGAATGATGGCATCATCACATCTGTACTTGCCGTGGGTACTGTTGAAGGGTCTCCGATTCCCAGTGGTGGAGGTTTTGTCAGTGACCGTTCCGGCAACGTGGTGATCGCCCGGCTGGACCGTGCAAGCCTGCAGGCCGTAGCAGAAGCGGGCGGCGGCAGGTACATGGAGCTGGGCCCAGGCGTTGCGGAAACTTCCTTGTGGCTGGAACAGGATGGCAGTGAATTTGCGCGTCGTGAAGAAGCGCTGGGGGAACGCTGGCAAGATGCCGGTCCCTGGTTCGTGCTGTTGTTGCTGCCACTGGCATTACTTGGATTCAGGCGGGGCCTTTTGTTCATACTTCCCCTGGCGCTCCTCCCCGGGCTGTTCTGGCCGCCGTCAGCGAGTGCCGGTTGGTGGGACGATACCTGGCAGAGAAAGGACCAGCAGGCTTACCAGGCATTGCAGGTGGATGACGCGGAAAAGGCTGCGGCGCTGGCAGTCGACCCGGCATTGTCCGGACAAGCCTGGTACCGCAGTGGTGAGCATGCCAATGCAGTTGAGGCCTGGTCGCGGCTGGATGAAGCCGACGCTCACTATAACCGCGGTAATGCCCTGGCTCACCTGGGGGAATACGAGGCGGCCATCAAGGCTTATGATGAGGCGCTCGCCATTGAGCCGGACATGGAAGATGCATTGGCCAACCGTGCACTGCTTGAGCAGATGAAACAACAGCAGGAGCAACAACAGGAAGGCGAATCCGGGGAGAGCGAGCCTTCGGAGGATCAGAGCGAAGGAGATTCTGCGCAGCAGTCTGAGGGTGAGGATGGCGAAGAGAGTGACTCATCCGACGAGCAGGAAGGCGAGCAGCAGGATAGTGACCAGGGGGAAGGGGAGACGGGCGAGGAGGAAGGCGAGCCGGTAGATTATTCAGAAGCCTGGTCGGAGGAAGACGCCCAGGCCATGGAGCAGTGGCTGCGTCGGATTCCGGATGACCCTGGCGGTTTGCTACGGCGCAAATTCAGGAATCAACATCAGCGCCGTGGCGCACCAAAAGATGAGACCGAAACGTGGTAAACAGAATCAGGAATGGCAAAACCAGGATTGGTGAGGTGAAGACCGGCGAGATCATGCCCAGTGAGATCAGGACTGGCTGCAGGTTCAGGTATTTCCTGCTGGCCCTGCTGGTGCTGTGGCTTGCGCCGCTGCAGGCCGCAGACGTGAGTGTGAAACTCGACCGTAACAGTATCGTCGAGGGTGAAACTGTCACGTTGACACTACAAACCGACGACCCCAGGCAAAATCTCGATGCCGACCTGTCGCTACTGGAAAATGATTTTGTAGTGCTGGACCGGCGGTCTGAGACCCAGATGTCCATCGTCAATGGCCGCCAGTCCGCCACTGTCCGGCTGATGCTGGTGCTGGAGCCACGGCGCAGCGGTGACCTGCAGATTCCACCTCTGAAAGTGGGGGCAGGCACAACCCGGGCCATAAACCTGCATGTAGACCCTGCACCCGAACTTGAACCCGGAGAGTTACCGCCGGTTTTCATTGAAGTCGACGTCACGCCTGAAGCTTCGCCTCATTACGTTAACGCGCAACTGGGCTTGACCGTACGCGTGTTCTACAGGCAAAACCTGACCGAGGCAGCCATCAGCCAGCCAGAGCCTGCGCCGGCCTCGGTGCGCCTGCTGGATGAACTGGCTTTCCAGGCAGACAGAAACGGTGTTCGTTATCGTGTTTTGGAGCGGCGCTACGCAATTTTTCCGGAACGCTCAGGGGAACTGACGATTCCGCCTTTGCAATTGTCGGGCCGCCTGGTGGAGCGCCGGAAAGATCGTTTGTGGCAGCCTTCCGTGCGGGGCCGCCGGATAGAGGTAAAAAGCGATGCGATCCAGTTGACCATCCAGCCCAGGCCGGGCGCCGCGGCCGGTGATTCATGGCAGCCTGCACGTCAATTGGAGTTATCGGAGCAGATATCGGCGTCAGACGGCCTCCGGGTTGGCGAGCCCGTGACGCGTACCGTGATCGTCGATGCCGTGGGGCTGGAAGAGCACATGATTACCGAACCGGGTTGGCCTGAAATCAGCAATGTCCGGATCTACCCGGACCAGCCGCAGGGCATCAGCCGGGACGACGGACAGTGGGTGCTGGGCCACAAGGAATTCCGCTACGCCGTTGTGCCTGAAAAGGAAGGGGAACTGGTCCTGCCGGAACTGACGGTTAACTGGTGGGATACCGTAAATGATCGTCAGCGCACCTCAGTGCTCCCCTCACGCGTGATCCAGGTAGAGCCATCAGCCGTGACACCTTTGCCGCAGCAAGCCCTGGCGGCGCCTGCTTCCGGGGCTGCCGGTACTCTTCGAAATCCCGGTGGCAATGACGGACCGGCCTACTGGCGCTGGCTGACCCTCCTGTTTGCCTTCCTGTGGCTGACAACACTGGCTGCCTTCTGGCGAAGGCGTACGCGGAGCACGAGCCAGGGGAGCAACAGGCAAACCGAACCGGGCGAAGACGAGTCCCGGCTCCTCAAAAGTCTGAAACAGGCCTGTAATCTTGGAGACAGCGGACAAGCGCGCCGGGCCCTGGGCGCCTGGCTCGACCGGTTTGGTCCGATAAATGCGTCGGGCAGTTTGCTCAGTTTCGCAGCAGATATTGAAGATCAATCCCTGCGGGCCGGTGTTTACGCCATGGACGCAGACGGCTTTCGCCCGGACAGCAATGGGAGTTGGGACAGCAAACAATTCTGGAAACAATTCGAAACCTGGCGCAAAGCCTGGCAAGCCTCCTCTGTCACTGAAAAGCCCCCCATCACCGACCTCTACGCCAAAGAAAACCGTGAGGTGTAACTCACACGCTGGCAAGAATGGGCGTTGAACTGGACTGATATCGCTTAGATCCCGCTTACGGGTTCTTCATGACCAGGCTGTCGATGCCGTTTTCGGCGAGTTGGTTCCTTAATTCGTCGGCCTTGCGCGCGCCGGCGACGGGACCGATGCGCACACGGTTCCAGGTGGCTTCGTTAACCGTAACGGTCTGAATCCTGGCAACGATACCGATCAGCGCCAGGCGGGCTTTTAATTGTTCGGCATCGCCGGCTTGCCTGAAGGAACCTACTTGCAGGAGGTAGCTGCCTGTATCGGTATCCGGGGCCGTCTCCTGGACATTCTCCTGCCCCGTCGCCTGCCCATCCTTCTGATCGGAGTTTTGTCCGGGAACAACTACCTCCATTTCCGGCAGGACGGTGAAGAAATCGTAATGGGGTTTGTCCTGCTCGGCATCGGCAGATGTAATACCATCCGCAATCGCGGGCTCAGGCTGCTGCCGGGATGATGATTCGCCCGCTACCGGTTGCTCGATCCGGGCTGCCGGGATATAGCCCTTGGCAAAAAGATACCATGCGAGACCAAGACCGATCAGGATGCCGGTGAACAACCACATCCATGCCGGTGTTCCCTGCCTGCCTCCGCTTGATTTTTTTCGCCTGTTTTTCGCCATTCACATTTCCTCCGGAGCAAAAACTCCCAGCAGAGCCAGGCCTTTCTTCAAAATTACTTTTGTCGCCAGGATCAGGTTCAGCCGGGCATTGCGGAGATTTTCCTCTTTCACGAGGAATTGATGTGCGTTGTAGTAGGCATGCAAATCGGTAGCCACGGAGTGGAGATAGTGAGCCAGGAGGTGAGGCGTACGGCTACGCGCTGCGGATTCTATGGTTTCTGGGAAACGGCTCAATGTGCGTGTCAGCGCCAATTCGTGATCCTCGGTCAACAGGTCCAGTGCAGCCTCCCCGATGGCTTCATTGTGATACAAGTCCTTCTGTTCCAGGTTGCGGAGAACGCTGCAAATCCGGGCGTGAGCATACTGGATATAATACACGGGGTTTTCGTTGCTGTGCGACTTCGCCAGGTCGATATCGAAATCCAGATGTTGTTCGTGCGAGCGCATGATGTAAAAGAAACGGGCAGCGTCTTTGCCTACTTCATCGCGCAACTCGCGTAAAGTAATGAACTGCCCAGAGCGGGTCGACATCTGTACTTTTTTACCCTGGCGGAATAATACCGCGAACTGGATCAGCATGACCTCCAGCCGGTCTGGATCCTCACCCAGGCCTTTGGCCGCGGCGCGCAGGCGGGGCACGTATCCGTGATGATCGGCCCCGAGTACGTAGATGGCGCGGTCAAAACCGCGTTCGATTTTGTCCAGAAAATAGGCAATATCCGATGCAAAATACGTGGTCCGGCCGTTCTCACGAATGACGACCCGGTCTTTCTCGTCACCCAGGGCCGAGGCGCGAAACCAGGTTGCACCGTCCTTTACGTACAAGTGATCGTTTTCACGCAGACGCTCAATCGCACGTTCGACAGCGCCACTGTTTTCCAACTGTTGTTCAGAAAACCACAGGTCGAAACGCACGTCAAAGTCGGACAGGTCATCCTTGATATCATCCAGGATGCTGTTCAGGGCCGCATTGAAAAAAATGGAATAGCCTTTTTTCCCCAATAGTTTCCGGGCACGGTTGATCAGGGCGTCAATGTGAATTTCCCCATCTCCGCCCTCGGTCATTGACGGTGGCAAGCCGTCTTCAACATCCTGGCCGGTGAAACGCCACTTGTCACCGTGGTCAGCCCTTATTATGCGGGCGATGTCATAAATGTAGTCTCCCTGATAACCATTTTCCGGAAACAGTACCTGCTCGCCACACAACTCGAGGTAACGTAACCAGACGCATGCGGCCAGGATATCCATCTGGCGGCCGTTGTCGTTGACGTAATATTCCCTCTGAACCTTGTGTCCCGCACACTCAAGAATGTTACCCAGGCTGTCACCATAAGCGGCCCCACGACCGTGCCCCACGTGGAGTGGTCCGGTGGGATTGGCCGATACATACTCCAGCGTGATGTTTTCTTGTATTTCAGGGGTCAGGTTTCCGTATTGATCACCCTGGCGGAGTACATCCTTGATTACCCCGGACAGCGCCAGGCGGTTGAGAAAGAAATTAATAAATCCGGGACCGGCGATTTCGGTCCGCTCAAGCTGCCGGGAGCGTGGCAGACGGTTGATTATGGCCTGGGCCAGTTCGCGTGGCGGCATGCCTGCAGCTTTGCACAGGGCCAATGCAAGGTTCGACGCGAATTCGCCATGTTCCGGAGAACGGGTCCGTTCCAGTTGAACCTCAGGTTCGGACTCTGCGGGTAACACACCTTCACGCTGCAAATGCAGCAGGGACTGTGCCAGCAATTCTTCTATATGTTCTTTCACGGGATGGGTCTCTTGCCTGCTGTCGCCAGAAGGACCTTGAAAACGGCATATTGTAAACCCTCGGGTGTGGCAGGTGAAAGATTGTTCACCTCAATTACCGCCCGCGTGACGTTCCGTGCGGTGAGTAGTGGTCACCAATTGCGTCAATATCAGCTACAAGGCTGTGGATAACTCTGTGTGTAATTCACAATCAGTGGAGGTGTGGGCAGGACCTGTTTGCATGGCCGGGATATGTTGTGGATTCATCTATATTGCATAAATATATAAATATCATTGAATTACACGAGATTCTTACTACAGAATGGTTAGAAATCTGAATAAGTTAATGATTATTGATTGGCAACACATTCTGTGTATAAAAAATTTGTTCATTAGGTTCTTTGGAGCAGGCTTGCAGTGATAACATGCCTGCTTCTTGAACGGGTGGGAAACCTGTGGAAAATAAAAACATATACCGCTTCATGCTCAAGTATCCACAAAAAGTCTAATGGCTGGCTGGATGTCGCTCGGGCTGTTCCTCGCCATTGGGCTGGCCTTGATGGCAGGATTTCCGGTAGCGTTCACCCTCGCGGGCGTCGGCCTGCTGTTTGCAGGGCTGGGCGTGCTTACCGGTACTTTCGATCCGGTTTTCCTGGAGGCCCTCCCCAACCGGATCTTCGGCATCATGACCAACGAGACTCTGATTGCCGTTCCGCTGTTCGTATTCATGGGCGTGATGCTGGAGCGCTCGAAGCTCGCGGACCAGTTGCTGCAGTCCCTGGCTGCAATGATGCGCGGTATGCCGGGTGGGCTTGGCATCGCTGTTGTGCTGGTGGGCGCGATGATGGCGGCCAGCACCGGGATCGTTGGCGCCACCGTGGTCACCATGGGTCTGATTTCCCTCCCCACCATGCTGCGTAAAGGCTACGATCCCGCCGTTGCTACCGGAACCATATGCGCTTCCGGTACCCTGGGGCAGATCATCCCGCCTTCCATTGTCCTGGTGATGCTGGCGGATGTGCTGTCGAACGCCTACCAGCAAGCGCAACTCCAGATGGGTAACTTCAGCCCCGAGACCATCTCGGTCGGTGAGTTGTTCGCCGGCGCGCTGGTGCCCGGGTTTATGCTGGTCGGGATGTACGTTCTGTACCTGGCGATCCTCGCCAGACTGAAACCCGGCGCCATGCCGGAAGATCTTGAAGCCGCCGAAAGCGAGGTCAGCATCGGCCGCCTGCTGGCCTTGGCAGCCGGCCCGTTGTTGCTGATTGTCGCGGTACTCGGCTCCATCCTCAAGGGCATTGCCACTCCAACCGAGGCTGCAGCCGTTGGTGCTGTTGGCGCGATGTTGCTGGCCCTGGTGGGTGGCCAGTTGTCCCTGGAAACGCTTAGAAACGTAGTTTTCCGGACGACCCGGATTACCGCGATGGTGTTCATGATCCTGATTGGCGCGTCCCTGTTCAGCCTGGTTTTCAGGGGCTTTGGTGGCGACAGGTTAATTGCAGACTTACTGACCGGACTCCCCGGAGGCGTTGTTACCGCCATGATCATCGTCATGCTGGTGATGTTCCTGTTGGGATTCGTACTCGATTTCATCGAGATTACTTTCGTCGTGGTGCCCATTGTCGGGCCGGTACTGATGGCCATGGGGCTCAACCCAATCTGGCTGGGTGTGATGATCGCACTCAATCTGCAGACTTCGTTCCTGACGCCACCGTTCGGTTTTTCGCTGTTCTATCTCAGAGGCGTTTGCCCGGACAGCGTGCCCACTTCCGCCATCTACCGCGGTGTGATCCCCTTCATCTTCATCCAGGTTTTCCTGCTTGGCCTGCTGGCCCTCTGGCCCCAACTCATCACCTGGCTACCCGGCGTGGTTTATTCCTAGCTGGAATTCACGCCTGGCCCGCATATTTCATGTCCGGCAATTCATGCCATATGCGGGCTGTCGCACCAGAATGAACCTGATTTATCTTAAATTAAGGTTCGGGGCAGGTTTCCGGCTTTTAATCAGGTAGAATGTTCTGAACTCGGTCACGAGTGACTCAACAGAAGACAATTGCCTGGAGGGTATTGAAGTGGAGAAAAGAAAGTTCCTGGTTATCGTTGATCCGTCTCATGAGAGGCATCTCGCATTGGAGCGTATGCTCGATATCATCCGTCAGAGAAGGGAACGGGTGCTCGAATTCCACCTGTTAATCGGGTTTGAGAGTGACGACAAAAGTGATCCCGATACTCCCGATGAAATCGTTCGCGGTAACGATTGGTTAAAAGATTTACTGCAGCCGTTGGATGAATCCGGCGTGGATTACGTTACGGAGCTTTTCTGGACCCGCAGCTGGCGGAATTCCATCCTCAACGCTGCGGATCGTTACGCATGCGACACGATCATGTTGTGCGAGGCTTCGGCTGAAAACAAACGCGGAATCGCCGATTCCAAATGGGACCTGGTCCGGCGGGCCAATTGTGACGTCGTTATCGTCGACGTAGGTACGAAAGCGCCGATTGACTGTATTCTGGCGGCAGTAAACACCCAGGCGACCGATCCGGTACACAAGGAATTGAATGAGCGAATCCTGGAGCGTGGAAAGTATCTCGCGGAATACTTTGATGCCGAATTCCATGTCGTCAATGCGTACAAGGACAGTGAAGATTTTCCGGACCGTGAACTTATTGGGCGGATGACAGGCCTGCCACGCGAAAACATTCACCGGGACATGGGTAAGCCGGATGATGTGATTTCAGCAGTCGCAGGAAAGGTGAATGCCGACATGGTGGTTCTGGGCATCAGTGCCCGCCGGGGGTTGTCTGCAGCATTCAGCAGTCATACCACCGAAGGAGTCATGGAAAAAATAACGGTTGATGTCGTAGCGTTGAACTAGCTGATCTGTGGAAAACCGAAGAAGTGCCGGTAGAGCATGGCGCCGAGAATGATGAGCAGAATACCGCCACTGCGTAGGTACCACTTCAGGAATCGATCCGGGATTTTTTGCAGGCGCGCCAGCGCAGCAGGATAGACAAGGAGGATGGCGCCTTCAAGGGCCAGCAGCCAACTGAACGCGCTGATGAAGATCGGCCAGGTTGCAGTCCAGTCGTTATAGGCAAAGCCGCAAAACGTGCCGGCCGTGAGCATCGCCAGGGCAAGGGGCAGGCTGCGGTGAGGCTTGTGAGTCAGTTCGGAAAAGAATTGTATCCATTGCCTGGACTGGAGCAGGTAGGACAGCCCGAGTACCGGCATGACGATGCAGAAGATGGCCTCAATGGTGGTTTTCACAGGCACTGCCTGTTCTATCTGTGATTGACGAAGTATTGCGAGCCGATTTCAGTCCAGAGGCGAACTGTGTCCAGGAAAGCCTTTTGAGATGCCCAGATCCTGCCAGCCATAACATCGTCGGCTGCGAGTTCCTCCAGCACTTCGAAAGTAACCCGCTTGAATTCGGCCAGCACTTCATCGGGAAATGCACGCAATTCAACGCCATGCTCGTTGATGAGCGTTGCCAGGGCTATCCCATTCCTGGCTTCGAAATCGGCATACATATCCAATGAGGTGGCTTTGCACGCGGTTGCCACGATTTCCTGCAAATCCTCTGGCAGGGCTGCCCATGCTTCGGCATTCACCAGGCTTTCCAGGGCCGTGCCGGGTTCATGCCAGCCCGGGTAGTAGTAATACTTCGCTGCCCTGAACAGGCCGAACGCGAGATCATTCATCGGACCGACCCATTCCGTCGCATCAATCGTGCCGCTTTGCAGTGCGGTAAACAGCTCTGCTCCTGGAATGTTGACGGGTGTGGCTCCCAGTCGTTTGATGACCTCCGCTCCGATGCCGGGAATACGCATTTTCAGGCCATCCAGATCAGCGGTACTATTGATTTCCTTGTTGAACCAGCCACCCATCTGCGTTCCCGAGTTACCGGCAGGAAAGGGGATGACTCCAGATGGAGCGTAGGCTTCGCGATAAAGCTCAAGGCCGCCACCGTGATAGAACCAGCCGTTTATTTCGTTGCCGGTCAGCCCGAACGGTACGCCGGCGAGAAACATCGCGGCTGGAATTTTACCTTTCCAATAATAGGCGGCGCCGTGGCCCATTTCAGCCGTGCCCCGCGCAACGGCGTCGAATACCTCGAAGGGCGGCACCAGTTCATTGCCCCCATACACTTCCACGCTCAGGCGGCCGTTGCTGAGTTTTCCGATGAGTTCCGCCAGGTGGCTTGCCCCGGTACCCAGCCCGGGAAAATCCCGCGGCCAGGTGGTGACCATTTTCCATTTTATTCCGTCCGTGACTGGTCCGGATGAACCCTCGGCGCATTCTGTCGTTCCAGCCTTGCTGCCACAGGCTGCAAGCAGGCCTGCAGTTCCTGCCATGCCTGCCGTTTTTACGAATTTTCTTCTATCCATGATTCATTCTCCAGGGTGTTCGTACTCCTTCAGGGAGTACTGGTATCAAGCTGGATTCCATCGACAGGCATCAACCAGCCGGGGGGTTCTGCGGATGTTTTGAGTTCATTGCCGAGATTAACAAAATCGAAGAGTTCAGGGTCCGCCAGTTGCGACGGGGAAACGTGACTGATTGCCCGGGCGATGTTTTCGATCCGTCCGGGATGTTTCTCTTTCCAATTTGCCAGCATCATCTTGATTTGCTGGCGCTGGAGATTGGGCTGGGAACCGCACAGGTCGCAGGGGATGATGGGAAATTGCCGGGCCTGGGCATAGCCTGCGATATCTTCTTCGGCGCAATAAGCCAGCGGGCGGATCACGACGTGTTGGCCATCGTCTGACAGCAGCTTGGGCGGCATGGCCTTGATCCGCCCGCCGTTGAACAGGTTCAGGAACAGTGTTTCGATGATGTCGTCACGGTGGTGGCCCAGGGCGATACGGGTGATGTCGTGTTCACTGGCAAAGTTGTATAGCGCACCCCGGCGCAGACGGGAACAAAGTCCACAGGTGGTCTTGCCGTCCGGAATGACGCGCTTGACCACGCTGTAAGTGTCCTGTTCGATGACATGAAACGGCACGCCCAGTTGGTCCAGGTACCCGGGCAGAACATGTTCCGGAAAACCTGGCTGTTTTTGGTCCAGGTTGACTGCGATCAACTCAAAATGCACCGGCGCCCGCTTCTGCAAGGCCAACAACATGTCCAGCAGCGTGTAGGAGTCTTTGCCACCCGACAGGCAGACCATTACACGGTCTTTGTCGCTGATCATGTTGTAGTCCGAAATTGCGCGACCCGTGTTGCGCTGCAAGCGTCTTGCAAGCCTGGTTTGCGAATATCGCTGTTGTTCCGTAATAGGCATTAAAGGGTTCATTTCCTTGCGGCAATCCACGCATTTTACGCGAAATAAGGCAAGAGCCGTATATTGCGCCGAAAACTGTATTATCCTGTGCGTTGTGAATCTTAACTCAAACGACCCCGGTGAGATTGCCATGCTGATCACCCATCTCAGGGAGGAGCATCGCGACCTCGACCACGCCATCGCCCGGCTGGTCAAGGATCCCACCCTGGATCAGCTCAGCCTGACCCGCATGAAAAAGCGCAAATTAAAACTCAAAGACTGGATCGCCTACCTCGAGTCCAAGCTCATCCCTGACCTGGACGCCTGATATTTATCCGCTAAAGACGCGGACTATTTGCTCTCAATTTTTTCTTCGTCTGATTGCTGGAGGACTTGAGGGGCTGCGCGCATGATGGCGCGGCGGATGTCTTTGCTCAGGATGAACTTCGAGTCATCACTGAGTTGATTGATCCTGTCGCCGAATTCCAGCTTTTCATCCGGGTTTGTGGTGAGTGAACCGCTTTCCCTGAGAAGGCTGATAAACTGGCGAAACAGATTGCGGTCGTAGAATTCGGGGGCAGCGAATTGACTCAGCTGGGAAATTCGCCGGGCTGTTTGTATGCACAGCTTTTCGAGTTCACTGCGGGTGAGCGTGCCGGAACCGTTCTTGGCCAGGACTGCGATCGTGATGTAGTAACGTTCGAAGGTCTGTATCTGGCCATGTGCCATGATTTTTAGCTGCTGCGCTTCCTGGCTGCTGCCTTCCGCTCGCTCCAACTGTTCCTTTTCGGCGCCTTCCCATAACAGGCCCTGCCCCCGCAGCCATTCGACGTGGTCGTCGATGGCACGGAGGAAGTCCTCCTGGTTCCAGGGCAGGAACAGCTCGGATTTCAGGAACGGGTAAACGGCCAGTGATATCCGGTGAAGATCCATCTTTGTAATGATGCGCGTATTGAGGAAACAACTGGCGACCAGTGACGGCAAAGCAACCAGGTGAGCTATATTGTTGCGGAAATAGGTCAGCAGTACCGCCTGCTCGGGCTTGATGGCAATGATGTCGCCCAGCGGGTCCTCACGGACTTCGAAGGCGCCGAGCTCGACGCCGTAGGAAATGATTTCTTCAGCAGTTCTTTGGGTGTAGGTTATCCGGTCGGAGTAGGCACAGCGTTTGAGCAGGTTGAGGTAAAGGCCGAGTTGTTCAGCCAGGTCCTCTCTGCCCATGGCCTGTTTTTTCATGGGCAACAGGATGACGGCCAGCAGGTTGATGGCGTTTACATGCGCCGCCTCGTTCATCCTGGTCATGATTTGCTGGCTGAGTTCATTGCTCAGCGGGTTAATCCATGTTGGTTTCTGCTGATCGTCGAACGTTTTTTCCCGCCATCCGGGCGCGTGCCTGTCCAGGAGATCATCCAGGAACACCGGTTCGGCGAAACTCACGTGCACCTTTCCGTAACGTTGTTTCAGTATCCTGGTCACTCTGAAGAGATCCCCCAGCGATTCTGACTTCTTTTCCTGGCCGGACAACTCTGCGATATAGCTGTTACCTTCGACCAGGCGTTCATAACCCACATATATCGGCTGGAACATGACCGGCCGGTCCGGAGATTTCAGGTAGCCCTGCACAGTCATGGAGAGCATGCCGGCCTTGGGCTGTAAAAGTCTGCCGGTACGGCTGCGGGTTCCTTCAATGAAATACTCGATCGAAGTACCGCTCGCCTGAATGCGGCTCAGGTATTCCTGGAAGACCGCAGAGTAAAGTTTGTTTGTACGAAAACTGCGGCGCAAATAGAATACGCCACCCTTGCGAATAATCCGCCCGATGATCGGGAGGTTCATATTGATACCGGCTGCAATGTGGGGAGGCACCAGGCCGTTGTGGTAGACAAAATATGAGACCAGCAGGTAGTCAATGTGGCTGCGGTGACAGGGCACGTATATGACTTCGTGTTCCGGGGCCAGTTTCTGGAAACTGCGAAAATGCTGAAGCACGACGCCGTCATAAATTCTGTTCCAGAACCAGGTTAAGGTGAACGATGCAATCCGCACGAAAGCGGACGAATAGTCGGCTGCTATTTCGTAGGCGTATTTGCGTGCCTGTTTCCTGGCTTTTTTCTCTGTAGTTTTCTTTTTACGGGCACTTTCAGTGATTGCGGATTTTACGCCCTGACTGCTTAGAATCCGGTCAATGACGGTACGCCGGTGGGAGAGGTCCGGGCCGATCGCTGCGCTGCGGACCCGCCGGAAGTGAACCCGCAAAATGCGTGAAACTTTGCGCAGACTGCGAGACGCTCCCAGGCCTTCATCGGTCAGTTCGCGCAGCGAAATGGGCGGGCTGTACTGCACTATCGTGCTCCTGCCATTGATCAATGAATTGATGAGGCGGTTGATTCGCCCCCCGATTTCCCAGGACTCCGTGAAGAATATCTTGGCCAGCCCGGTCTCCTTGTCCGGTGCACGCCCGATCAACACCGTGACGGGAACCAGCAGAATATCCGGCTCTTCGCCGCTGCTGACCTGGTCAACCATTCTCTCCAGGGTTTCGGAGTGGCTGCGCGGCGTGACGAACCTGATAATCAGGCCTTTCTTTCTACGCAGGGCCAGGTAAGAGCGGGGCTCCGTTCCCGTTTTATGTTGCAGTGGCCACAGGGGCCGGGGCAGGCCCAGTTGCTCGCATGACTTGTCCAGTATAAGCAGGGAGGTAAGAGCATAGGAATCGATCACGTAACAGACTGGCTTGTCCAAATCGATGTCGAGATCTTCGAATGGCGACGGTAGTATTTTTGCTTTTACCCACCAGTGCAGCACGGTCCGCAGCAGCAAATACCAGCGAAGCTGCAAGGATGCAAAAAACCCCAATTTGGGAAAATCGCTGCTCATTTTAAGATCATAGTTGATCGCACAAAAAAAATCCGGGCTGGTAATGCACCCGCCCGGAAATCCGGCAGAGCCGGAGAGGATCGTAAAATTATTATTTGGTGATTATATCGCAGTCCACCAATGTGTTTTCATTCATTATTATGATGTTACGGGCGTATCGTAATGCAAGAGGTTAAGTATTGTCAACCCCCTCCCATCCGTCATTCCGGATCGACATAGTCGCATCCGGAATCCAGTAGGCGCGGTATAAGCGCCTGGCGCTCTGGCAAGCGACCTCCTACAGTGCCGAAAGGATTTCCTCCCCTGTGCTGTCATCTCCCACCACGCCGCACAGGACGGGCCTTGCTCCAAGGGTTGCCATGTTCCGGATCACGTTGGCAGCGCCACCTAACAGTTTTGTTTCCTGTTTTACATCTACAACAGGGACCGGGGCTTCAGGCGAAATCCGGGTGACATTGCCCCAGATATACTCGTCCATAATGATATCGCCAAGCACAAAAATCCTTGCCTCCGCAAACCTGTCAACATATTTTTTTAAGGTTTCCGCGTGATAATAGTTTCCGTTTATCTCAGCCATCTCCCATTTTCCAGATCTATTGAGTCTGAATCCCTCCCTAACAGGTTTTATACGAAGGGACTTTATAGCATCGTGGATTCACGTTGTAAATAGATAGTTTAAGGCAGGGTTGCGGGTTACGGGTTGCGAGTTACGGGTTGTCCCGCTTAAAGCGGGATTGGAGGCGCAAGGCGCAAGGAGGTCAACCAATGTCCAGTATCAAGTATCAAGTATCAAGTATCCAGAAAGATCTGTTGGG
>JAIVWI010000046.1:0-17263 GCA_048636595.1 Oceanospirillum sp.
TCGTGTTGCAAAGGGTCCTGGAAGAAGACCCCTTACTCCGAACGGGCTTGTGCCAAACTGAGAGTCAGAATCACCCCCCGGACTCGAATTACCTTTCAAGGATGGCCGCTACACCCATTCCGCCGGCCGTGCAGATGGAAATCAGGCCTCTCCCGGACCCGGCATCCTCCAGGATCTGCGCCAGTGTGCCGACAATTCTCGCACCCGTGGCGGCGAATGGATGGCCTACCGCAAGGCTGCTGCCCCTGATATTGAGTTTCGAACGGTCGACAGACCCAAGTGCGGATTTCAGTCCCAGCCTGCCGGTGCAATATTCTTCGGATTCCCAGGCGGCGAGGGTGCACAGAACCTGGGCCGCAAAGGCCTCGTGGATTTCGTAAAAGTCAAAGTCCTGCAAGGACAAGCCGGTTCGCTGCAGCATCTCGGCTACGGCAACGGTTGGCGCCATCAGCAGGCCTTCATCATTAATGAAATCTACAGCCGAAGTCCGGCTGGCGGTTATGTATGCCTGTACGGGCAGCTTGTGTTGTTTGGCCCAGTCCTCGGAAGCGAGCAGAACTGCTGCGGCGCCATCGGTCAAGGGCGTGCTGTTTCCTGCGGTTAAGGTGGCCCTGGCGTCTTTCGAGAACACCGTGCGCAAGCTGCCCAGCTTTTCCGCGCTGGAGTCCGGACGTATGTTGTTGTCCCTGCTGACACCGCCCCAATAGGTCACCAGGTCATCGAAGAAACCATCGTCGTAGGCCCTGGCGGCTTTATGATGGCTTTCCATGGCCATGATGTCCTGGTCTTCCCTGGGGATATTCCATTCCATGGCCATTCGTTCGCAATGCTGGCCCATCGACATTCCCGTGCGCGGTTCGCTGTTGGCGGGCAGCGCGGGTTTGAGTTCCGACGGGCTGAATCCCTTGAACGCCTTGAATCGCTGTTTCGCTGTACGTGCGGCGCCGGCTTTGACCAGCCTTTGCGAAAACTTGCGGCCAAAGGTGATGGGCGGATCCGAGGTAGTATCCGTTCCCGCCGCGATGCCGCATTCAATCTGCCCGCTGGCGATTTTGGCGCCGATCATCAGGGCGGACTGGAGGCTGGTGCCGCAGGCTTGCTGCAGCGTTATACCGGGAGTTAGTGGCGAAAGTGATGTGGACAGCAGCGCTTCACGGGCGAGGTTCCAGTCTTTCGCATGAGTCGTCACCGCGCCGGCCACGACTTCGTCCAGCTGGACGCCATCCAGTCCGTATTGGTCCACCACTCCCTGGATGACACTGGAGAGCATATCCATATTGGTTTTATCAGCGTAAATCGTATTGGATCGGCAGAAAGGAATCCGGCTGCTGCCGATTACTGCAATTTTGCGAAGCCGCTCAGTCATCTTTGTTCTCCTCTTCGCTGTTTAATTCTTCTTCCAGGACTTCGATCTCAGCTGACTCTGCAATGCTGTGCAATGCTTCTTTTTGCGCCAGGTAAAACATCGGGCCGCCCCTGAAGGGTGCAAAGCCGGTTCCGAAGATCATGCCGGCGTCCAGTACATCGCTGTCTGCGACAACCCCGTCTTCAAGACAGGCCTGGCACTCCTCGAAATAAGGCGCCATCAGTTCTTCGCCCAGTGACTGCAGATTGATGCCTTCAGATGCATCCGCATCCTTCACCGGTTTTCCTTTCTTCCATTTGTAGAAACCCTCACCGGATTTCTTGCCGAGTTTGCCCTCCTCGACATAGGATTTGAGCAGTGTGGCGTCTTCGGCGGCATCTTCACCGCCCAGCATTCCCATGACACTGAGACCGACATCCAGTCCTACGGTATCGGCCAGTTCTACCGGCCCCATGGGCATGCCGAACTCCGTGGCGGCCTTGTCGAGTGCTTCCATGGGTACCTCGCGTTCCCGGTGGATCTGCATTGCTTTCAACATGTAGGGAGAAAGCACGCGGTTGACGAGAAAACCCGGAGTACTCTTGACCGGCAATGGGAAGCGATTTATCTGGCCGCAGAAGGCCGAACCGCGCTGCACTTCACCGGGGTCGGTGTTTTTGTCGAGTACAACTTCGACCAGTGGCATTTTTGCCACCGGGTTAAAGAAATGTAATCCGATTAAGCGGGCTGGTTTTTCAAGGACGCTTGACAGTTCATCCAGGGGAATGGCGGATGTGTTGGTGGCCAGCACCGCATCGCTCTTCATGCGTGGTTCGATGCCTGCAAACAGTTCGCGCTTGGCGTCAACATCTTCAAAAATGGCCTCGATAATGACATCGGCTTTACCGACACCTTTGCCTTCTACATCGGCCACCAGGCGGCTGAGCGCACCTGCGACCCGGTTGCGATCCCTGAGTTTTTTCCTGAACAGGGATTTTGCCCGCTTGAGGGCCGGTTCAATGTACTTCATTTCCCGGTCCTGCAAGGTCACTTCCAGTCCCTGCAGCACACACCAGGCAGCAATGTCGCCCCCCATGACGCCTGCGCCGATCACGTGCACCCGGCGCGCTTTGAAATCGCTGTTTTTACCCTGAGCCTTGAGGCGTTCCATCAGCCAGAAAACACGCCTGAGTCCACGCGAAGTACTGCCGGTGATCAGGCGGGCATTGCGCGTAACTTCTTCGTCCAGCATCTCTTGCGGTTTATTGCCATGCGCCTCCCAGGCGTCGATCAATTCGAACGGGGCAGGGTAGTGCATCGGATTGGCCTTTGCGGCAGTCTGTTTTCTCATCTGGCCGGCCAGGAATTTACGTACCGGGGTCCAATTGCTGAGCTTGGCAATGAACCCGGGGCCGCGGCTTTTGCGCCCTTTGAGCACGGCCCGCCGGGCAGCCCAGCGCAATTCCGCGTGCGGGCTGACGAGTTGGTCCACCAGCCCCATGGATTTGGCCTGGTAAGCCCTCAGCATGCGTCCTGTCAGCATCAACTGCAGCGCCTGGAATCCCCCAATCTGCCGGGTGCTGCGCATGCTGCCGCCGAAAGCCGGATAGATCCCCAGGCGTACTTCGGGAAAACCCAGCCGGGTTCCATCGGTATTTTTGGCAATGCGGTAATCAAAACACAGGGCCAGTTCCAGGCCGCCACCGAGGCAGTAACCTTCGATGATGACGGCAGTTGGAAATTGCAGGGACTCGATCCGGTTGAACAAATCATGGGCTTCACGCAACACGCTCATTGCCTGTTCGACACTTTCCACTTGCTCGAACTCCCGAACGTCGGCGCCGACGATGAAAGAACCTTTTTTACCCGATTGCAGCACCAGGCCCGCAGGGGGCTCAGACTCAAGGAAAGTGACAATTTGCTCCAGTTCACTCAGTACTTCGTTTGAAAGGCTGTTTGCAGACTCTCCTTCCCGGTCCAGCGTCAACCAGCAGACCTGGTCCATGTCGAACTCCAAGCGCCAGTGCCTGTATTCCGAATTATTCATAATTTGACTCCGTACGGTCGAGTATGGTGCTTGGTGATTATGCCAGATTGAGTAACTTTAACCTATGGATACAGTCGGATATTTGACCATAATCAAGGGACAGGAAATCCGGCTTCCCGAAGCATGGCTGACAGGCATATCAGGGGAAGTCCGATGATGGCCGCAGGATCATCGGACTTCATGTGGGTCAGCAGGGTGCTGCCACCGGCCTCGGATTTAAATCCGCCTGCGCAATCAACCGGATTGTCCAATGCCACGTAGCGTTTTATCTCGGAATCGTCCAGCACCCGGAAGCAAACATCCGTGGTAATGGTCGAGTTGGAGAAGAAACCGGTTTCTGTACAACTGACTGCCACGGCAGTGAGGAATTGCACGCACTGACCGCTGAATTGCTGAAGCTGTTCAATTGCTTTATGAACGCTGCCCGGTTTACCGATGATCCGGCTTTCGAACACGGCCAGCTGATCGGAACCAATCACCAGGGCAGCTGGATATTGAGCAGAAACTGCCCGTGCTTTTTCCGTGGCAAGGCGGGCAACCAGGTCGCCAGGGAGTTCGTCCGGATGTGGCGTTTCGTCGATTGAAGGTGAGATCACGGTGAAATCCAGGGGCAGGCGCTCCAGCAGCATTTTCCTGTAGGGGCTGGAAGATGCCAGGATTATCGTTCTATTATGTGACTGCGGGTGCATTTATGGTGTAAAATTGTTCGTTTGTATTGAGCCGAATTTGGTATTGTGCCGTTATGTCCCGTGATTTTCCAGACTTTATAGATCCCTGGAAAGCAGCCGAAGGGCAACGGGTGTTTGCTGGCACCATGCCGCTGAAGAGAATGGAGCGCCTGTCGCCTTTGCTGGTTTCAGCCGGGGGTGAAGCCGGCTTCGAAGTAAGCTTTTATTTTGACCGGCAACGCAACGCCGTTATTAAAGTGGCAGTGGCGGCAGATTTGATCCTGCTTTGCCAGAGTAGCCTTGAGCCTTATACGGAGACGGTGCAAAGAACCAGTTTGCTGGGTGTTATCCGGGATATTGCCGGGCAGGATATGATGCCGTCAAATTACGAGCCGCTCGTATTGGAAACGGGAAAGGTGGCCCTGCTGGAACTGGTCGAGGATGAATTGCTGCTGGCCTTGCCACAGATACCGAGGAATCCGGCAGTGGCTGAAATTGAATTATCGACAGACGGTGAAGTCAGACCGTTGTCTGATGACAGAGAAGAACCCCTTCAGCGTCCGTTTGCCGGACTTGCGGGGATGCTTGAAAAGAGCTAAGCGCTAATTTTGTGGGCTGGCACTGAAAGGTACATTGAAGTCAATACTGGGAAGTCAAACCAGGGAATTGACTGCTAAAAATTTTGATTTGGAAATTGATTTTGGAGGATTAAACCATGGCTGTTCAAAAAAGTCGTAAAACACCATCCAGGCGCGGCATGCGCCGTTCGCATGATGCATTGAAAGCACCGACGCTTTCAGTCGAACCAACCACGGGTGAAACACATATTCGCCACCATGTCAGCGCTGAAGGTTATTACAAGGGCCGCAAGGTAATCGATACGCCCGTTGTGGAATTTGACGACGACGAATAAAGGCCTTCGGACCGTCCGGGGTCTGACAATCGTGGCTAAAACGTCAAAATGAGTGCAAGCACAACGATGATTGTGGCCCTGGATGCCCACGGTGGTGACCAGGGCCTTGTCGTTTCGTTGCCTGCCGCGTTGAATGCACTCAAAGCTGACGAAGAATTGTGCGTTACCCTGGTCGGTGACGAAGGCAAAATCGAAAGCCTTCTTGCAGGCGCTCCGTCCAGGTTACGGGAAAGAATCCGCATCCATGGTGCTGATTCCGCTATTCCAATGGATGCAAAACCCGCGGCGGTTCTGAGGCGGGGAAAAGACAGTAGCATGTGGAAGGCTTTCGAACTCGTAGCCGGGGGCAAGGCGGACGCATGTATCAGTGGTGGAAGCACTACGGCAATGATGGCGCTGGGGGTCAAGCTGATCGGCACATTGCCAGGAATTCAAAGGCCGGCGCTGATGGGCTATGTGCCCAACATCAATGGCTATACCGGTCTGCTTGACCTGGGCGCCAACCTGAACGTCAGCGCCAGACAACTCGTGCAGTTCGCCGTGATGGGATCGGTGACCGCCAATCTGGTAGAAGGAGTTGAAAACCCCAGTGTCGGCCTGCTCAACGTCGGTCATGAAGACAGCAAGGGCCATGACCTGGTCCGCGAAGCTCATGGCATGTTGAATGAACTGCCCCTGAATTATGCGGGTTTTATCGAAGGCCACGACATTTTTAATGGAAAGGTGGATATTGCCGTATGTGACGGATTCGCCGGGAATCTGATCATCAAGTCCAGTGAAGGCCTTTCCAGGATGCAGCTGAAGGATCTGCAGGCAACGATGAAAGAAAGCTGGGCCAGCCGCCTGGGCGCTCTTTTGGCCGGCCCTGCATTGCGGAGATTGCTGGCACGAAGGGACCCTTCATCGCATAATGGCGTACCGCTTCTGGGATTAAGCGGCGTGGTGATCAAGAGTCATGGCGGAGCAGACTGCATAGGCATGACCCGCGCCATACTTGAAGCCGGTCGCGAAGCACGCCGACAGGTGCCGGAAAGAATAGAAGCTTCGATACACAAGTATCATCTGGAGACGACATCGTGATCTACTCAAGAATCATTGGAACAGGCAGCCATCTGCCGGAAAAAGTGGTCACCAATCACGATCTTGAAAAAGTCCTGGATACGGATGACCAGTGGATTCGTGAAAGGACGGGCATCAGCGAACGCCGGATTTCCAGTGACGAGGAGCCCACCACTGTGCTGGCTGAGCATGCCTGCCGCAAGGCACTGGAAGCCGCGGACGTTGATCCGGGTGACATAGACCTGTTGATAGTGGGAACGACCACTCCGGATCTCATCTTCCCCAGTACCGCCTGCCTGATCCAGAAAAAGCTCGGCTTGCCTGATTGCGGCGCCATGGATGTCAACGCGGCTTGTTCAGGTTTCATGTACGGACTCAGCATCGCGGATAAGTACATCCGTTGTGGCGATGCGAAAAAAGTGCTGGTTTGCGGCGCGGAAACCCTGAGTGCAATGACAAATTGGAATACGCGGGAGACCGCTGTATTGTTTGGTGACGGAGCCGGCGCCGTGGTGCTGGAGGCATCCGGGGAGCCCGGCATTCTTTCCACACATATCCATGCCAATGGCAATCACGCTGAACTTTTGAACACGGAAGTCGGTGTTTCGCGAGGCTTCAAGGGGCTCGAGGACAACGAAGGCAAACCCGAGATCTTTATGAAGGGCAATGAGGTCTTCAAAGTCGCCGTGCGAACCCTGGGCAGAATCGTGGATGAAACGCTGGCAGCCAATAACATGGACAAGTCGGAACTGGACTGGCTGATTCCGCACCAGGCCAACCTGAGGATTATTGCGGCGACCGCCAGGAAGCTCGAAATGGACATGGACCGGGTGGTGATAACGGTGGACCGCCACGGCAATACCTCGTCGGCATCCGTCCCGCTGGCGCTGGATGAAGCGGTTCGCGACGGCAGAATCAAGCGCGGCGATATGCTGTTGCTGGAAGCCTTTGGTGGTGGTTTCACCTGGGGTTCGGCGCTGATTAAGTACTAAAACATCAAGTATCAAAAATATGGAGTCAATTATGGAATTGGGGCTTGACGGGCAGGTAGCGATCGTCACCGGCGCCAGCCGGGGTATCGGTGCGGGTATCGCAGATGCCCTGGCCGCAGCAGGCGCAAAGGTCGCTGGCACGGCCACCACGGAACAGGGTGCGGCGGCTATTGCTGACCGCCTGGCGGGGATTGCGGACGGCTGTAGCGGAGAAGTGCTGGATGTCAACGACCCGGATGGAGCAGTTGGCCTGGTTTCCCGGGTTACGGCCACGCTGGGCGCGCCTGCCATCCTGGTCAACAACGCCGGGATCACGCGTGATCAGCTCCTGATGAGAATGAAAGAAGAGGACTGGGATGCGGTTATTGAAACCAACCTGCGCTCTGTTTTCCGCCTCAGCAAAGCCTGTTTGCGCGGCATGATGAAAGCCCGTTCCGGCCGGATCATCAGCATCGCTTCGGTTATCGGTTCCATCGGTAATGCCGGACAAACGAATTATGCCGCGGCCAAAGCGGGCATGATGGGGTTCAGCAAATCACTGGCCCGGGAAATCGGATCACGCGGTATCACGGTCAACGTGGTGGCCCCCGGTTTCATTGACACCGATATGACCAGGGCGCTCGATGAGTCGCAAAAAGAGAGCCTGTTGAACGAAATTCCCCTGCAGCGGCTGGGCGAACCCGGGGACATTGCGGCCGCCGTTTTGTTTCTGGCATCCAGGCAGGGAAGTTATATTACCGGGCAGACTTTGCACGTCAATGGCGGCATGTACATGGCATAGTATTGGGTATGGTGTGTAACGCATTTGAATATTATATTATTTAATGTTTTTTTAACGTGATGGAGTAACATACTCTCGCGAATGGCAAAAAACTGGTATCGGAGCCGCAGATTAATTAAAATTGCGGTCCTGCAACCCCGATAAAGGAATTTACATAAAATGAGCAGTATTGAAGAACGCGTCAAAAAAATCGTAATTGAACAACTCGGAGTCAAAGAAGACGAAGTCACAATGGGCGCGTCTTTTGTCGATGATCTTGGCGCAGACTCCCTGGACACCGTTGAACTCGTGATGGCGCTCGAAGAGGAATTCGAGTGTGAAATTCCTGACGAAGATGCAGAGAAAATCACCAGTGTTCAGCAGGCCATTGATTACGTATCAGCAAACGTCTGACGATTTCCATTCCGTATGGTTCAGGGCGGCCGGCCTTTCGTCGGCCGTTGTTTGTTTCATACTCTGAATTTGTGAGTTCCGTGAGGTATTTATCGTGTCGCAGCGTCGTATCGTTGTAACAGGCCTGGGCCTATTGTCGCCGGTCGGCAATACCGTAGTGGAATCCTGGGACGCTATTTGTAATGGCCGTAGTGGCATTGACCTGATCACGGAATTTGACACCTCACAGCTGGCCACCAGGATCGCAGGGGAAATCAGGAACTTCGATCCGACGGATTTCATGCCCGGCAAGGATGCGCGTCGCTCCGACAAATTCATCCATTACGGTATGGTTGCTTCCCAGGAAGCCATGTCCGGGGCCGGCCTTCTCGATGATGACAACGGAATCGATCCCGAGCGGGTTGGATTCGCGGTCGGGGCCGGCATTGGCGGGATTTCAACCATTGAAAGCACGATGCTGACTTACCGGGACCGGGGGGCGCGCCGGGTCTCACCGTTTTACATCCCCGGTTCAATCGTCAACATGGTGAGTGGATTCCTGTCCATCCGCTATGGCTACAAGGGTCCGAACATCGCGGTGGTCAGTGCCTGTTCGACAGCAACGCACAACATCGGACTGGCAGCGCGCATGATCAAATACGGTGATGCTGACGTGATGGTGGCAGGTGGCGCGGAATACGCCACGACGCCAACGGCCATGGCAGGCTTTGTTACAGCCAAGGCCATGTCGACCCGCAATGACGATCCCGCGGCAGCCAGCCGCCCCTGGGACAGCGAGCGGGATGGATTTGTCCTTGCCAATGGAGCCGGCGTTGTAGTGGTCGAAGAACTCGAGCACGCAAGGCAGCGCGGCGCCACGATCTATGGCGAGGTCGCCGGGTTCGGCATGAGCGGCGATGCCCATCACATGACGGCCCCACCGGAAGATGGTGAAGGTGCGAGCCGCTGCATGACTATCGCCATGCGCGATGCCGGCATTAATCCGGATGAGGTTGATTACATCAACGCCCACGGCACTTCGACACCCCTGGGGGACCGGGCGGAGTCGGATGCGATCAAAACGTCATTCGGTGAGCATGCCTGGCGCCTGGCAGTCAGTTCTACAAAATCCATGACCGGTCACCTGTTGGGTGCTGCCGGTGGCGCCGAGGCAATTTTCAGTCTGCTTGCCATGCGCGACGGCATTGCTCCGCCCACCATCAATCTCGATCATCCGGGTGAAGGCTGCGATCTCGATTATGTGCCTAATACGGCCAGGGAGATGCCCATCAAGGTTGCGATGTCCAATTCTTTCGGCTTTGGCGGCACCAACGGCACACTGGTCTTCAAACAGTTCCAGAATTGAACTAGCCCGCATTCAAGGTGACTGCAGATACCTTTTCCCAGTGGCTTGACCACGCACCGGATCTTCCGGGTCTTTGTGGGGTATTTCCAAATCAGTTTCCCTATCTGCTGGAAAGCTCAGACAGGGGTGCGCCTGGTTCGCACAGCCTGTTGCTGTTCGCAGGAGACGAAGTACTCGTGCTTGATGCGGATGGCGGCGTGTCAGGTCCGGGTACGGGGGATTCATTTTTTGAGCGCCTGGAGTCCTGGTACCAGAGCGAGCGAACCGGGTTCAGGGAAACAGACATTCCTTTTGCGGGTGGCTGGTTTGTTTATCTCGGTTATGAAATGGCCGCAGAGATAGAGAGCACCCTTGATCTTCCTCCCAATCGAACCGGAATGCCCGGTGCAATCGCTCACCGCTGCCGCGGGGCGATTATCATTTTTCACGATGCGCAGGACCCTGCTCTCGACCGGACGCTCGCTGTGGCTGAGTCAAATGCTGTACTCGCCCAAATCGTTGCATGCATTGACAGCGCGCCAATGCACGCCGGCAATACCGGGGTGGGAGAGCTGAGCAGTCTTGACGAAGAAGATCCGCAACGATACAAAGCTTCAGTGTCGAGAATCCACGATTACCTGTTGGCAGGTGATGTTTTCCAGGTCAATATTTCCCGTACCTGGAGCGGCGCTTTTTGCAGCGATGCTGATCCGCTGGCCCTGTACCGATCGCTGCAGCAATTCAATCCGGCTCCTTTTGCCGGTTTGTTACGATGGCGGGACAGCGTGATACTGAGTTCATCGCCCGAACGGCTGGTGCAGATTCGGGATGGCAATATCCAGACCCGGCCGATTGCAGGCACAAGGCCCCGCGGAGCCAGTACCGGCCAGGACCAGGCCCTGTCAGATGAATTGATCGGCAATCTCAAGGAACGGGCGGAACACATCATGCTGATTGACCTGGAAAGAAACGACCTGGGCCGGGTGTGTAAATCCGGTACGGTGGAAGTCAATGAACTGATGGTGGTGGAATCCTTTGCCCATGTTCACCACATCGTCTCAAATGTGCGGGGTGAGTTGCTTGACGACGCCAGCCCGATCGACGCCATCAGGGCGGTTTTCCCGGGAGGAACGATCACCGGCTGTCCAAAAGTCCGGTGCATGGAAATCATTGCGGAACTGGAAGGCGAGGGAAGGGGTTATTATACCGGTTCGATGGGATACCTTGGCCGCGATGGAAGCATGGATCTGAATATACTGATCAGGAGCATACTGGTTCAGGGCAGGCATTTTCAATTCCGCACAGGTGGCGGTATCGTGGCGGACTCCGTAGCAGATCACGAAGTGCGCGAGACCCGCGACAAGGCACGGGGCATGCTTTTGGCCGTCGAATCGCACGGCAAGCGGATCAATACCGGTGAAGGAGAGGAGAGAATACATGCTTGAATGCCTGGTGGATGGTGAAATTTCGGATCGGGTTCTGGCCGCTGACCGTGGGCTGCAATACGGAGATGGCCTGTTCGAAACCATGGCGATATTGCACGGACAGCCCCGTTTCTGGCAAGCGCACATGGATCGGCTCGCCGCCGGATGTGAACAGCTCGGTCTCCCGGTAACACCCCAGGCAATCCTGCTCCGGGAAGTGCAGACCGTGAGCGCGGGGCATCAAAACTGCGTGGTCAAGATCATCATTACCCGGGGGACTTCGGGCAGGGGTTATGCTCCGGGTTCTCCGGTTAAAACCAACCGCATTGTCTGTTCCTACGCATGGCCCGTGGATCCGGGCAAGCTGGTTGAAACGGGCATCCGCACCCGGATTTGCTCACTGCGGCTTGGGCTGCAACCCGCCCTGGCAGGTCTGAAGCATCTGAACCGGCTGGAACAGGTCCTGGCAAGGGCGGAATGGAATGACAAGGCCATTCACGAGGGCATCCTGCTCGACCCCGAAGATCATGTCATCAGCGCAATTTCTTCCAATATATTCCTGGTGTGCGGCGACAGCCTGCTGACACCACGCATGGATCGTTGCGGTGTGCGCGGCGTGATGAGAGCGAATATCCTCAAAGCGTTTAAATCACGTTGCCAACAGAGAAGGATCAAGCTCGATATGCTGCCGGAAGCCGATGAAGTGTTTGTATGCAATTCGGTACGCGGCATATTCCCGGTAACCCGTATAGATCACTGGGAGTATTCGATCGGGCCGGTGACGCGGGAAGTCCAGCAATGGTTGGGGGAGAGATTTTCCCCGCCAATAGATCAGACCTGACTTTCATCAATGAAGCGCTTCCTGGCAATCGCAGGCATATTGGTGCTCATGGCGGGCATTGCAGCCCTGTTTGCCGCTCAACAGTACCAGCGTTTCCTGGCGACTCCGCTCAGCTTGCCGGTGGGGGCTTATGTGCTTCAGGTCGAGCCTGGATCATCCGGCAGCACCATCATCAAGCACCTGGCCGGTGCCGGTTTTACCCGTGATTCCTGGCAGTGGAGATTATTGATGCGGCTCGAACCGCCCGCCATCAAGACCGGAGAATATCAGTTGAATCCCGGTATCGCACCGCGCGATTTATTGCAGTTGTTGTCCAGTGGCGACGTGGTCCAGTATCGTTTCACCCTGGTTGAAGGCTGGACCTTCACCCAATTTCTGCAAGCCCTGGCAAAAGATGAGGTGCTGAAGCAAACCCTGGATCCGGATTTCAGTGATGCTGGCGATGAAGCCGGTATATCCCTGATTTCCAGCCTGGGCATTGATCACCCGGAAGGCTGGTTTTTTCCGGAAACCTACCAGTTCACACGGGGTGACTCCGATACCGATATCCTTGAGCGGGCGCACAAGGCGATGGAAAAGGAGTTGGCGGGTGCATGGAGAGTGAGGAATGATGATCTGCCGCTCAATTCGCCTTACGAATTGCTTATCCTGGCTTCGATTATCGAAAAGGAAACCGGAAAAGAGGAAGAACGCGGACAGGTTGCCGGTGTTTTTATCCGCCGTCTGCAAAAAGGGATGAGACTACAGACGGATCCCACGGTAATCTATGGCATGGGCGATTCATTTGACGGCAATATCCGCCGCGACGACCTGAAGGCTGACACGCCTTACAACACCTACACTCGCTTCGGCCTGCCACCCACGCCTATCGCCATGCCGGGCAGGGCGTCACTTTTGGCAGCAGCCCGGCCTGATGCCGGGGATACGTTTTATTTCGTTGCAGACGGAACCGGTGGACATACTTTTTCGGCCACACTGCAAGAGCACCAGCAGGCGGTAAACAAATTGATCAAAAAAAAATGATGAAAGGAAAATTCATAACCATTGAAGGCGGGGAGGGCGCGGGTAAATCCTCGATGATGGATCGCCTCGCCGGCTGGCTGGAATCCCACGATCACCGTGTGGTCAGGACGCGGGAACCCGGCGGCACCGTCCTGGCTGAAAAAATTCGCGCCATCCTGCTGGATGACCAGCATGGAGAATTGTCCGGCCAGTCAGAACTTCTGCTCGTGTTTGCCTCGCGCGCACAACACCTTGAAGAGCTGATCCGCCCGGCCCTGGCGCGTGGCGACACGGTGCTGTGTGACCGTTTCACGGACGCAAGCTGGGCCTACCAGGGGGGCGGCAGGCAAATGCCCCTTGAGTGGATTGCAGCACTGGAACAGATGGTGCACGGCGATTTGCAGCCAGACCTCACCCTGTTGCTCGACTTACCCGTGGAACAGGGATTGGAACGTGCATCGCGCCGGGGAGAAGCTGACCGTTTCGAGCAGGAATCAACGAGGTTTTTCAAACGGGTCAGGCAAGCGTACCTGGCACGCGCAAAATCCAGTGCGGATCGATTTGAAATTATTGACGCCTCCGGCGATATGGAACAGGTGTGGTTGCAGATCGAGTCCGTGCTGAAAAGGAGGCTGGGCCAGTGACCATGGCATGGCTGAGCCCGGTGCGCGAGGAATTTCGTAAACGCCTGCAGGGTGATCGGCTGGCGCACGCCTTCCTTTTATCCGGTCAGCCCGGCACCGGGAAGCAGGGCCTTGCGATGGAGATGGCAGCGGCGCTCCTGTGCCTGGAAAACAGCTTGCCGGCCTGCGGCAGTTGCCGGTCCTGCCAATTGCTGGTGTCTGGCGCGCACCCCGATTTTCGTATCCTGTCCTTTGAGCTGAATAAAAGTGGAAAATTGCGGACTGAAATTGTTATTGATCAGGTTCGCCAGCTCATTTCGTTCCTGCAACTGACCACCACGATCAGCGAAAAAAAAGTAGCCCTGGTTCAACCAGCCGAGGCCATGAACAGGAATGCCGCCAACGCCTTGCTGAAAACCCTGGAAGAGCCGCCCGGTGATGCTGTCATCATTCTGCTTTCCAATGATCCATCCCGGCTCGCCGTCACCATCAGGAGCCGTTGTCAGAAGTTGCAGGTACGATCGCCCGATACGGACACGGCCCTGGCCTGGTTGTTGGAAGAGGGAGCTTACGGGGAGGTCGAAGCAATATCCGCTTTGAAAGCAGCCGCGGGAAGCCCCTTCCGGGCGCGCGACTTATTGTCCACAGACGGGCCGGATCATTACCGCCTGGTGAGCGATACGCTTGAATCAATGCTCGTGGGACGTTGTGCGCCCGCCAGTGCAATGTCAGCGCTGGGGGATGTTGAACCGGACCAGCTGTGGACCTGGCTCTCTTTGAGCGCCGCTGACAGGTTTCGGCGGAATATGGATAATCACAGGGTCGCCGTCAGCCTGTCGCAACTGCAGAATATGGCGGACAGGAATCGCACCCTGCTGCCCTCGCCGGTGCGCAAAGACTTACTTCTGCAGGATTGGCTGATACAATGGTCCCGGCTGGACGCCTAGCCCGGTCGTTGCACCGGTAACGTGGATAAGGAGAAATCATGGCACAACAGGGAATTCTGTCGCTTTCCATCAGGGACAAAAACGCGCTGTACAAATCCTACATGCCGTTTGTCACGGGTGGGGGCCTGTTCGTGCCCAGCACCAAACATTTTCGCCTCGGCGATGAAGTGTTCCTGCTGCTGACCGTCATGGAATTTGAAGAACGCCTGCCCATTCCTGGCAAAATCATCTGGATTACGCCCCAGGGTGCGGCCGGCAACCGGAAAGCGGGAATCGGCGTCCAGTTTGCCGATACCCAGGACGGCGCACACGCCCGCACCGTCATCGAGTCCCACCTCGCCACCATGCTCAAGAGCAACAAAAGCACGCACACTATGTGATTTACCTGGATTTTCCCAGGATTTGAATGAATTCAGCCAGGTCGGGTTCGTCCTGGTAGAAGTGGGGTGAGAGGCGGATTGAGTTGCCTCGAACTGCGCAGGTGACGCCTGCTTCCGCCAGGCGGATGTTGAGCGTTCTTGAAGGAATATTTTCGTGGGTAAAGCTGACGATGCCCGAGCGTCGTTCCGGTTCGGTGCGGGAGGTGATTTGCACGCCCGGCACAAGCGACAGTGCGTTAATCAAAAATTCCGTGTTTTGCAGGATCCGCCCGGACACCTGTTCCATGCCTGCCTTGAGCAGCAGATTCAGCGAAGCGTACAGCGCCGCCTGGCCTACAGAGTTGGGACTTCCGGCCTCGAATCGTTTGGCGCTGGTGGATGGTTCCCATTGCTGGCGATGGAAATCCCAGGGATTATCAAACATGTGCCAGCCCTGTTGGAGCAGGCGCAACCGGGGTCTTGCGCTTTCACGGCAATAGAACACCGCAATGCCTTCCGGACCCAGTAGCCATTTGTGGGCGTCAGCTGCCAGGAAATCAATATGGCAGCTTTCTACATCCACGGATAGTGCGCCCAGTTGCTGAATCGCGTCGACGAAAAAAAGCACACTTTGCGAGCGGCAGGCCTCGCCCAGTTTTTCCAGGTCCAGGCGAAATCCGTCATTCCACTGTACCGCGCTGACGGACAAAAGGCGCGTGTGGCCATCCATGGCCTCGATCAATGCGTTTTCGGCGTTTTCTGCAGTCCGAATATCAACTTCGCGAATTTCGACGCCATGAGCGGCCTGTGCCAGCCAGGGCAGGCGGTTTGACGGAAATTCACCTGATGGCAGCACAATATTGTCGCCGGTTTGCCAGTCAAGGCCCCAGGCCACCAGCGAGATGCCCTCGGTGGTGTTTTTCAGCAAAGCGATATCATCTTCCGATTTTGCCCCGGTCAGGCGGGCAAGCAATTGGCGCAGTTCTTTTTCCCGCACAATCCAGTCACGGTATCCTTCCGGCCCCTTCAGTGCATTTTCCCGGGCGAACGTTTGTACTTCATCCGCTGTGCAACGTGGCCAGGGAGCGATTGCGGCATGGTTCAGGTACAGGCCCTGATCAAGGATCGGGAATTGCTCTCGTATCCATGCACGGACGGATTCAGAATTTTCCTGTGCTGTCATGCGGATATAATGAAGCTGAACCCCCCCGTGGGCAAATCCATCATGAATGCAGGGCAAAAAACAGCACGCGCGATTATCCACGTGGACATGGATGCTTTCTATGCGGCGGTGGAATGCCTGGACAATCCCGAACTGAAAGACCAGCCGGTTATCGTCGGTGGTCTGGGCCCAAGGGGGGTGGTGGCCACGGCAAATTACGCAGCCCGGGTTTTTGGCGTTCACTCTGCGATGCCGATGGGCCGGGCCCGCCGGCTGTGTCCCCAGGCTCAGTACATCCGGCCCCGGATGAGCCGCTACCAGGAAATTTCGGCCCTTATTTTTTCAGTGTTCAGGGACTTCACGCCATCAGTGGAAGGACTGTCCCTGGACGAAGCATTCCTGGACGTCACTTCCAGCCTCAAGCTGTTTGGCGGCCTTGAAGAAATCGGGCTGCAGGTAAAGCAGGAAATCTTCCGAAAGACCGGCCTGACCGCTTCGGTCGGCATAGCCCACAACAAATTCCTGGCCAAATTGGCTTCCGATGCGCAAAAACCGGATGGCCTGGTGTACGTCCGCCCGGGTGAAGTGCATCGTTTTCTCGATCCAATGCCGGTCAGCCGCCTGTGGGGTATCGGCAAGCGGACAGCACCGAAACTCACGGCCCTGGGTATCCTGACCATTGGCCAGTTGCGCCGCTGCGATGCCTCGATACTCCGGCCTGTGTTCGGTAAGCGGACGGAACATTTTCACCTCCTGGCGAGGGGAGAAGACGACCGGGAAGTTCAGCCCAGGCGTCCCGACAAGTCGATCAGTCACGAAGTGACTTTTGACACCGACCTGGCGGATCGCAGGGAATTGCTGGCTGAACTCCTGCGCCAGTCAGAAAAAGTTTCCCGCCGCCTGCGCGCGCAGGAATTGATGGCAAGTACGGTCGTGGTAAAAATCAGGGACGCCGGTTTCCACACCGTAACCCGCAGTCGCAGCATGAGGGCATGTTCCAACAGCACTCGAACACTTTACCGCATGGCAAGAGCCCTGTTCGAAAGCTGGCGGGAGAAAAACAAGACCACCCCGGTACGTCTGATCGGTATGGGTGTCACCGGGCTGGAGCAGGAAAACAGTTTTGGTGAAGCTGCCGGTGATCGCCTGGACAGCAGCGCCGAGAGGAGTCTCGACAAGGTGCTGGATCGAATTAACCAACGCTACGGCGATGCAAAAATTGTCCACGGACTTGCGCTGCGTCGCAGCAAGGAAGAGCACTAGCTGTGAATTCCAGCAATGTTGTTCACATTATTGCTGTGCTACTTGCTGGCGCGCCCATCCGAAGCATGGGGTCTTCTTCCAGGACACAGCATAAACCCGTCCGTGGGGCTTCCTCTTGCA
>JAIVWI010000047.1:0-17262 GCA_048636595.1 Oceanospirillum sp.
TCACCGGCGTTCATGCAGTAGGCATCCGCCCCCACCTGCTCAACCACCGGGGGTGTGACCGCAGCCCCTCCAATCAAAATCCGACATTTTTCACTGTTTATTTTCCTGGTACTGTTTCTCTGCGGCTGTTCAACACCAGCCAGCCTGGGCTCTGGCGGCAGAAATGCAGAGAACCAGTTGCACAAGCCATACCTGGTGCTGATTTCGATCGATGGATTTCGCTGGGACTATCCGGATCTTTATCCCACGCCTGCGATTGACCGCATCGCAGAGCGTGGAATGAAAGCCGAAGCCATGCAGCCCGCCTTTCCGACCCTGACTTTTCCCAACCACTACTCTATCGCCACCGGCATGCTTCCGGCCCATCACGGACTGGTCGCCAATGAATTTCCGGATGAAAAAACAGGAAACTGGTACAACTACAAAACGCGCTCATCCGTCCAGGATGGAAGCTGGTACCTGGCGGAACCCATTTGGGTAAGCGCTGAAAAACAGGGCATGGTGACCGCCGCCTATTTCTTCGTGGGAACGGAAGCGGATGTGCGGGATGTGCGGCCCACTCACTGGCGGAAGTTTGACAGGGACATCAGTGGTGAACAACGCGTCACACAAGTTCTCGAGTGGTTGGCGGAACCAGCCGGGGTCCGACCTCACCTGATCACGCTCTATTTCGAAGATGTGGACGATTACGCGCACTGGTATGGCCCGGGATCACCAGAGAGCATCGAGGCTATCAGGCGTGTAGATGACCAGATCGGGCAGTTATTGGACGGCATTGAAACCTTGCCCATCGCGGAGGATGTCTACATCGTGTTGGTATCCGATCACGGGCAGGCTCTCTATCAACAGCAAAAACCGGTCTTTATTCTCGACCAGCACGTGGTTCTGGATGGCGCGAGAATGGTAGAAGGCGGGCCCTGGGTTTTCATTCATTTCGATCAACCGGATGACACAAGGGCCATGGAAATTCGCGACACGATCAACCGGGCATGGAATTGCGGCCGCGCCCTGTTGCCCGGGGATGCACCGGAATCCTGGGCAGTTAGCGACAGTCCCCGTTTCCCCGATATAATCGTGCAGGCAGATCCCGGATGTGCGGTTATCTCCTCATCGGCCCAGCATCACAAGATCACTCCGGGCGATCATGGCTGGCCTCCCGAAATGATAGAGATGAGGGGGATATTCATGGCTTCAGGGCCTGGAATTGCGGCTGGAACGAGGATCGGAATCATCCAGGTGACAGACGTTTACCCCCTGATGATGAAAATCCTGGGTCTCGAGTATCCAGGATCAATCGACGGCGATTTGGACAGGCTTCCAGCCATGCTTGAAACTCAGCCCAATTAAGCCGTATATTAAAGCAGTACTCAGGAACCAGAACCATGCTAAGAAGCCTTTTTATTCTCATGTTGGTCGGCCTTATGGCCGCGGTCGGTTTTTACTATGAGAATCAGGCCGGTGAAAGTCAGGCCAACCTGGAGGCTGGCACGGACAATATCCTGGTAGCGGCAACAGCCGTCAGGAAAGTATCTGAGCCGCAACAAACATCCGATATTGGCTGCGAATCACTGGATCCCGAATCACCGGACTGCATCGAGAAACCTACCGGCTCTCAGCAGACAGACGATACGCATCACAACGGGATGGATGACGAAACCATTAAGCCCTTTCAGCATTGACTCCTGCATCCCTGCAGTCGTGCGCCCAACCACTTCCCAACTCGCTGAACCCGCAATTATCACCTTGAAGGAGTTCTAGCACCATGCACGCTGCAGATTACCAACTGCACATCAGCAGTGAGAATGTCAGAAAAATCACCACGGCGTGGCTGATGCTGGGCCTGGCATCCCTGGTGGGCGCCGGCATTTTTTCGATCCTGCTGGTATTGGCCAGGACACCGGTGATCCAGGAAATCACTCCATTGATTGATTTTTTCCGTATCGCGCTGGTCGTGCATGTCGACCTCTCGGTGTTGATCTGGTTGCTGTCAATGGCCGGCGTCATGTGGAGCCTGAGTTCCAGCCGGGACTTGCCCGGCTGGGACCGGTTTTCTTTTCTTCTCGCCGTAGCGGGAACGGCGATCATTATCATTTCACCGTTTGTGGGCGCCGCTGATCCCTTGATGAATAATTATGTTCCGCTTTTGCGTCACCCCGTTTTTTACACCGGACTGGGCTTGTTTACCCTGGGAATTGCATCGCATCTTCTGCGATCTGCAATTACGCGAAACGGGATCAGGGAAGGACTGGACGGCACAGCCGCTTTACAATTTGGAATTACCCTGGCAGCGCTGACAACGGCAGTGGCGATCGCCGCATTTGTAGCCTCCTGGGCCGGCATTCCGGGGGGAATGGATGGCCAGGCTTATTTCGAATTCCTGTTCTGGGGTGGGGGCCATGTACTCCAGTTCACCCACACGCTGCTGATGATGGTCGCCTGGGTGATCCTGGCCCATGCCAGTGGTTGCCGGTTCGAACTGACACCAAGATTGACCCTGACCTTCCTCATAATCATGGCTCTGCCGATCATTACCGTGCCTTTTTTGTACATCGCACACGACATCATTTCCCCGGGACACAGGCTGGCATTTACCGAGTTGATGAAATACGGCGGCCTGTCCTGTCTGCCGCTGGGCCTGGCCGTATTGGTGAGTGTGCTTAAAGCCGGAAAACCACGAGAAGAATTTGCAAAGGAAGGAAGATACTTGCGTTCCGCACTGCTGTCTTCACTGGGCCTGTTCGCCGTAGGTGGCGCGCTTGGATTCATGATTTCCGGCCTGGATATCGTAATACCCGCCCACTATCACGGTTCCACGGTCGGCGTGACGATTGCCTTCATGGGTCTCACTTACTATTTACTGCCCCGGCTCGGTTTCGGCGCAATCCCCGTGCGCATGGCAACCTGGCAACCCTACCTGTACGGGGGCGGCCAGTTGCTGCACATCTTCGGTCTGGCCTGGTCGGGCGGTTACGGTGTTCAACGTAAAACTGCCGGCCTCGCCCAGGGTGTGGACCGCCTGGGTGAGGTCGCCGGCATGGGGCTGATGGGCCTGGGCGGACTGATCTCGGTAATCGGAGGCCTTCTCTTCCTGATCGTTTGTTACAAGTCTATCCGCGGCAAAAAACAGCCGTTCATCTGACCGGAAACAATATCACTATGACAGACCTCGTCCTCTTCACCCTCAACGCCATTGTCATTTACCTTGTCGCTGACCGGCTGGTCCGCCTGATCGAAAAACGCCGCGGCGGCGCCCTGAAACAACGTCAGATTATCTTCTTCATCATCTTCCTCAGCCTCGCCCTGATCAGCTTTCGCCTTCTCAAAACCCTGCTGGGTGCGCCATAAACTAGTGGCCCAACAAGGTTGTATTGATGGGCTACTAGTGATGGTCGCCGAGTTTGTTGTGGAGGCGGGCGTCGAAGGTGGCGAAGTGAATGCTGAACCAGTCCGAAAGCTCCTGCTGCAGAATTATACGTCCTGATTCCGGGTCTTCTTCGAACAGGTCCATCATGCTCCGGATCTGGTCGAGCAGATCTTCGTGCTGTTCCTTGTGCGCTTCGTATTCCCCGTAGCCTGCATCGCGCATATGGCGCTCTTCGAGTGCAAAATGCGAAGAAACGTCCGCATAGATATCTTCAAGACATGACTCAATGATCTCCGGGTCGGCATTATCGATCATGCTGTCATAAACCGTATTGATCGCCCCGATCAATTCGCGGTGTTCGTGATCCACCGAGGGAATGCCGAGAGAAAAAGAGGGTTTCCACTTAATCAGGGTCATGGCTACTCCTCCTTAAAAATAAAGGTTTGCGCAGTGCTGTCGAACTCGACAACCACGTGTTGGCCGGGTAAGAAGTTGACCTCCTGTTCCAGCGAATAATCAAAGCCATCTTCACGCCCGGAGTCAATCATACCGATAAACAGTTTCTGCTTTCCCGCAGGAATCACCAGGCGTTGATAAACATTGGACTCACCGTCACTCCACAACCCGGTGGGTGGCCTGCTGGCTTCATACAGAGTCGTTCCGTCTGAGCTGAATGTAATGCGAACGGGTAATCGTTCACGCGGACAATCTTCAGCTTTTCGCATATTCGGCGGAAGCTTGTTCAGCTCTTCCTGGGTGAGTTTGCGGCACTCCCGGATGCGCTGACCGGCATGGGAAAAAGACAGGGAAACCATGGCCTGGTTTTGTTCGATCAACTGGTATCGTGGCCAGACGGAGAGCCACCCCACAAAGACCATAAACAACGCATAGGCTGTGACGGTCAGTGGCAGCTTCCATGATTTTCCTCGTCCCGAAGGCAAGGAAATTTTTTCATCAACTTCTTGCCCGGCGATGTAATCAACTGCCTGGGAGTCCCGCAACGCTGCAACGACAGCGGCAATATCGGACAAGCCGGACCACGGTTCCTGCCAGGCGAGGGCGATCCGGTCAGAGTCCACGCGTTTACGTAAACGGGGGTCGCGCTGACGTTCAATGCGCAGGCCGGTCCACTCTTCACCAAAGCGGTACAGGCATTCTCCCCCGGTGCAACCGGTCAGCACAACGCCATCGGCGAGATCACGGCTGAGAACGAAATCAATAAAAGAAGGAGGCAGTTGCGCCATGCAGATGATGTCCACCGTAGCAGTCTCACTGCCATTGAGCCTGGATTTCAATTTTGCCGTTTTGTTTTGGCCCTCACAGCCAAATACCAGGATTCGGCGATTCCCGCTCAGTTTCTTAGAGACCTGTAATATTTTTTCACGCAGAACGGCGGCAGAAAGATCAGGCATATCAATCCCCGGTGACAGGGCGCTGTGCCGGCGGAACGGTGTTGCAGTGGGACATGAACCAACGCACATTGCACAACTCATGCAGAGTGATGGATCTACCACAGCTTCTTTTTCATAAGCCATGCCATCACTGCGATCCATCATGGTGATGGCGCCAAAGGGGCAATCATCAGCGCAGCGTGCACAGCCGTTACAATTATCAAGGTCGACAGCCGCAGCCGATTTGGATCGCTGTGGCGGAAGCCACGGCGCCGCGAACAGCAACAGGCTGATCCCGGACAAAAGCACCCAGACCCAGGCTGGTGACCAGGTCTTCAGCAACGGGTACACCAGCAAGTAGTACCAGTCCAGGCCAAGGCTTTGCGGTACCTGCGCCATATCGACTTCACCCTGGCTCAACGCCGGCCAGGCGAAAGACAAAACGATCATCGCTGCCAGGCTACCCGCCATCAGAGCCCGGGGCGGGTTGATCCGCGGACCGTTGATGCGCAGTACATGCAGCCAGATGCCAAACACAAGGAACAGGGGAAGGCCAATCAGGTGCACAAATGCCATCAAGGTAAAAAAGCGGTTACTGAGCGCATCGGCGCTGAGGAAATTGCGCGCCATTGAGTCGCTGAATATCGGCAGCCAGTCCAGCAGTTCAGCGGAAGTCAGGGCAACGTACCAGGCCAACTGGTCCCAGACCAGCCAGTAGCCGGTAATACCCAGTGGAATCACCAACCACAGCAGGGGAATACCGGTGACCCAGCTGAACCAGCGGTTGCCACGATAGCGGTCATAAACGAATTCTCTGATCATATGCAGCGCCAGTGTGATGATCGCCGCATCCGAAGCATAACGGTGAAGGCTGCGCATCACGCCGCCCAGGTACCACTGCTCGTGGGTCAGGTACTCAACCGAATGGTAGGCGCCGCTGACGCTGGTTTTGAAAAAGAGAAACAACCAGATCCCGCTGATCGTCACGATCCAGAAAAAGTAGATCGTCAGGGCGCCCAGGTGATTCAGCGGGTTCAGATCAGAACCGAAACCGCGATCCAGAAACCTGCGCAGGAGCTCGAAAATCACCCGTCCGCTTTTCTGCAGCGTCCCGAGAAATGTCACAGGATCGTCCGCCTTGGTGCAATATGCGGGCTAACCAAGGTCAGTTCCCTTTTTCCTGCGCCGCGCGCGAAAGAACTCCAGCAACAGGTAAGCGATGACCGCGAACACGCTCAATACACCGATCCCCATGCCGACAAACAGGGAATAATCAAATTTATAACGGCCGGTATTGGGGTCATACACGGTGCAGAACAACTTGATCCGGCCCAACAGATCCGAGGTGAAATGACTGCCGGGTTGGGGCCGGTTGAATACCAGTTCTTTCAACGGCTCCACCAGCCAGGGCAAATCGAAAGCGGCGCCGTATACTTGCCGGTAAACCACGCCGTCCCGGTCCACAACCGTTACCTGGTTGACGTGATCAAAGCCGCGGGGAGACGGAAAATAAACAAAACCGATGTTTTCCACCAGACCGGCCATGGTTTCAGCCGACGCACTGAGAAAATCCCAGTTGGGATCATCGATATCCTGCTGGTTAGCAAACACCCGCATCGCGTCCGGGGTATCGACCGGGGTGTCGAAACCCACCGTGATCACGCGGAAGCTGTTTTCACCAAGCGCCTCCCGTGCCGCATCAACCGCGCTTGCCAGGTGTTTCGTAATAGCAGGGCAGACATGGTGACAGGACGTAAAAATGAGGCTGACCAGCAGCGGTTTTCCCTGGTACTGAGACAGGCTGACCGCCTTGCCATGACTATCGGTAAACTCGAAGTCCTGCAGCGGGTTTCCCACGGCCGCCTGCGAGATCAGAACCGTTTTGTCCGCATCATAAGCCGTCGCTGTTTGATTGCCGTCAGCCTGCGCATAAACGGACACGGACAAGGTAAAGCCCAGGATGGTTGCAAGTAAATTTCTGGTCATCAATCTGGTCGGGCCCGGACAGGTTCGGAATAGGTACATATTAACAATATGTACTGCAAAAAAAACGCCGGGCGAGTATGCCCGGCGTTTTTAATACAAAATGTCCCTAGGACATAGGCCAGACCGAAGCGAGATACTTCCAGTTGACCGCGTAATAGGCAACGAATATGGCCAGGAAGAGTATCGCCAGGGCAAAGGTTCCCGGAGCGGCGAAGCCCCATTTACCCGCTGCAACGTGTCCACCTTCCGGATGAACGATCGGCGGTGCTTTCATCAGGCGGGTGGTTTCCGTTCCATAGCTGGATTCGGACTCAACCCGCTTGCCCAGGAATACCGAGACAACGGTGATCAGGACAAAAATCCCTCCACCGATAACGGCCCCGACACCGCTGATGCCCACAAGGCCCATCAGGGCATAGGCGCTGGCCGGATAATCAAAGCCGATGGCTGCATCCGTGAACGCCATATCCCAATGACGGCGCTGAACGCCGAGCGTTCCCGCGCCCATCATCACCATGGTGAACACCATCATGCTGATACCGAAAATATACGGCTGCCATTTAGCCAGGCCCGGCAGGAATACCTGGCGCCGGAACAATACCGGGATCAGGAAGTAGGTCAGCGCCATGAAGGCCAGCGTGGTACCGATCACGACCGTTGCGTGGAAATGCCCCGGTACGTAGATGGTGTTGTGAATGATGATATTGATCTGTTCCGTGCCCATCACCACGCCGGAAATTCCGCCAATGAAACCAAATCCGATCAGCGACAGGAACATGCCGGAGAATACCGGGTTACCCCAGGGCGCCTTGCGTAGCCATTCGTACAGGCCCTTGGTCAGGCCCTTGGCCCGCTGTGCCACCTCGATGGATCCCGGCACCGTGAGACCGTGGATCATGCTGGCCAGCACTGCAAGGTACATGGCGTACGATGTATTGAATATCTTCCAGGTCGAACTGAGTCCGGGGTCCACCAGGATGTGGTGGGCCGAAGCCAGTTGCAGAAATAAGATATACAGAAAGAATGCAGCGCGGCTGACTTTTTCAGACAGTGGCCTTGCACCAAAAACGATGGCCGCTATCGCATACCAGACTGCCACATGAGCCGCCACGTTGATCTGTTGTGAAGAATGCCCGAAGGCCCACCAGAGCAGGCGATACATCGGTGCATCAATATGGGAGATCAGGCCCACCGACCACATGAAGGTCGGAATCAAAATCACCGCACCCATGGCGATGGTGAAGACGGCGATGATGCAGGCCGTCAGCGCACCGAAAGTAACCAGCGGGATGGAGCCTTCATAGGTTTTCTCTTCCTTGGCTACGACCAGCGTTCCGAGAAAGATGAAACATCCAATCAACGCACCCACTGCAAACAGGATCAGCCCCAGGTAAAAGAGGGGTTCTGCCGGCATCGGCACGTAGGACGTCATCATCACCGAGGAATTTCCGCTGAACACCGAGACATTATTGATGATCGCGCCGGCTACCATCAGGATGAAACCCACCCAGGCCATCTTCGGCATCGCAATGCGGCAGCGCAGCAATGTCGATGAACAGAAATGCAGCACGGCGATCTCGAAAAAGATAATCCAGAAGATCAGCATGTTGATGCCATGCGTGGTCAGCAGCAGGTAGAACTTGTCAGCGGGCAGCAAGTGAACGGCAGGCCAGCGCGTGAGCGTGACCAGCAGGGCGGTGATACCGCCGATGAGCAAACACACAACAGCCGCTACGGCGTGGAACCGCATCAGCGCTTCGGCCGGTTTGTGGAACTGCAATCCCGATTCCGGGCAGGTCCTGAATTCCTGGGTTTTCATGATCCGCCCTCCGTGATGTAAATTTTACCGACCATGTTGTGATGGCCGATTCCGCAATACTCATTACAGATAATGGTCTGATCACCGTCCGTATCGGGTGTGATGGTTAGAACCATTTCATAGCCGGGCAGGATCTGTGCATTGATATTGACCGGCTGCAGGGAAAAGCCGTGCTGCCAGTCCATGGATGAGATATGCAAGCGGTAGGTCTGCCCTTTCTCCAGTTCGAGCAGCGGCCACCATTGCCATAATCTGCCAAGCAGGTAGACATCACTGCCCGGTGGTGGATGAACGACAGGCATGTTCTGGTTAGTCTCGGTTCGGACCGTGTACTGGTCGACCATTGCCTGCGTTTTGGCCATGAATGCCTCAGGCGTCGTCCGGTAAGCTTCGTTGGAAAGATTCTGCTTACCGTAAACATGCCAGATAGGCATCATGAAGAACATGATCAGGGACCAGACCAGCGCTAGCGCAATCCAGGTCCCTTCGACCCGGTCCAGTGGTTGTTTCCACCAGATAGTCTCAGAAGGCGGTTGTATGGCACTCACATTATCACCTGTGTTTTGTTTTCCTGGGGGTTGTTAGATCAAGGGGCCAGAGGAATCGTGATAATTTCCATGATTCCCCAGATAACATAAAAAACGGTGGGAACGACCACACCGATGAATAACAGCAAGAACGGATTATCGAGAATGCGCTGCATTGTGGGCACGCGCTCATTTTCTTCCGTGTCGGTAACTTCTTGGTTCATAATTGAAGGTCCATTCAGATTAACAAACGTCTAAAATACAGATCGCCATTTTCACCCTAACAAAAATTCAACTGCGGCAAATTGATGCAGGTCATATACATGAATTAAGTTTTGATCCAGCCCTGTTTTTTTTAACAAGGGTCTGCAATCTCTCCTGAAAAAAGGTTATCTTTGCCGATACCTCTTAGTTAGTATTGCAACGATGCGGAAGATAAGTCAATTCATGAAAAAAATGCCATCAATTATCCTGCCCCTGCAGACGGTCACTTTAGGCCTGCTGATGTCGCTGGGCGGCTGCAACTCCGAGACCGGACCCGGACCGGGAATTCACGACACCAAGTACGTCGCCCTGGACGCCAATGGCGAACAACTGGAAGCGGGCCAGCCAGGGCCTTGCGTGCTGGATCAATTCATCGGACTGGTGTGGGAAGCCAAGACCGACACACCAGGGCTCCATGACTGGCGCAATACTTACTCCTGGTTCAACCCGGATGAAAAAGTGGGTGAAGAACTGGACTTTCGCGGCAAGCCCGATGGCGGCGAGTGCTCCGGCAGTGCCTGTGACACGACTGCACTGGTGGAGGCAGTCAACGCCGCTGGTTACTGTGGTTTCAATGACTGGCGAATGCCAACACGTGACGAGCTGGGCTCCATCAGTGATCCACGCAAGACCAGCACACCGCCCAGCATCAACACGAAATATTTTCCCCATACCCAGCCTGGGGAGTACTGGTCCGGCAATGACTACCAATTCCATTGGGACTCGGCCTGGTTGTGGAATTTCGGCAACGGCCTGGACCGCGTGGAATGGAAATACTCTCCCCGCTATGTGCGCCTGGTCCGGGGTACACCTATCCAACTCGAAAAAGTTAAGGATTAAGTCAGGGCCTGTGAACACTTGTCTTGGGGAACCTCTGATCCATTTATGAACGGCCTGGCCAAAATTTCGCTGTTGCTGGTTATTTTGCTGGTCTCCCTGAGCGCCTACCTGAGATTGGCGCATTCGGGCATCGGTTGTGCCGACTGGCCGGAATGTTACGGACATATCGGGGAAACGCCCTCGGTCAGCCAGCCTGCCACCTCCGAAAATGCTTACCAGCGGATGGTCGAGCAAGCCAATAAACCCCTGGCCTGGGCAACGCCCCTGCACCGCCTGGTGGCCAGTGTTCTGGGCTTGCTGATGGTATTGCTGGCATTCATTGCATTGCGCCGGAAGAAGCAGCGCATCATATCGCTGGTCCTGCTTGGCCTGACGGTATTTCTCGCCGTGCTGGGCATCCGTTCCGGCAGCCTCCACAACCCGGCAATCGTGATGGGGAACCTGGCTGGTGGCTTTAGCATGCTGGGCCTGCTGGGGTGGATGGTGTTCAGCCACAGTTCGAAAGTACAGCACGGCGCGCCAGACATAGCGCATGATGGGGCGGGCACAGTGAAGCACGTGGCCATATTCGCCATCATGGTGCTCTCCATGCAGATCGTACTTGGCGGGCTGACCAGCGCCAACTTCGCCGCCACCTCCTGCCAGACGCTCCCAGATTGTCACGGCAGCTGGTTGCCGGGAAGTGCGTTGCTTACCGCTTTTGATCTTTCACGCCAGCATGAAGTCACTCCAATGGGCCAGGCAATCGGCGGGGAGGAACGTCTTGCTATCCACAAAGCCCATCGCATCGGTGCCGTCATCACACTGGCCGTGATTCTGCTTGCTGCATTGATTGCCCTGCGCGCCGGAGCGCGCTTCCGGACGACGGCCATCGTCATACTGGCCCTGGTCACGCTGGAATTTTCGGTGGGTATTGCCGCAATCCTGACCAGCCTGCCCATCAGCCTGGCAGTGGCTCACAACTGGTTGGCCGGCCTGATACTGCTTGCACTTCTCCGACTGGCGGCCATAAGCCGTTGAGCGAGCCTCAGAATAATGCAAGAGGAAAGATTCAGGGCATAATGGCCGCATGAGAATATTGGCAGCGGACATCGGCGGAACGAATTCGCGTTTCGCCTGCGTGGAGATCGATGGTCCGTCCAGCGTTTCGATGGGAGAGCCTTTTGTTTTCCCAACCTGGCTGGATTCCATTGGCTCACTGCACGATTTGCTGGACCACTTCCAGCACAACGCGCCTTCTGAAATTGCTGACCTTGGGCAATACGATGCGGTCACACTGGGAGTGGCTGGAGCAGTGGACCGGGGCAAAGCAACCCTGCCGAACATCCCCTGGGACATTGACCTGGCTTCCGCCGATAACATCCATAACATTTTTCTGTTGAACGACTTTATCGCCCAGGCTTACGCCTGCCTGGATGAAAACTTGCTGGATCAACTGACACCGGTGCGCCCGGGTCCGGGGTTCGGCCCCGGCTCCATTGCCATCATCGGCGCCGGCACCGGCCTGGGACACGCAGCCCTTAAATCCTTTGCCGGACAGCGGGTGGTCATTGGTTCGGAAAGCGGCCACGTCACTTTCGCTTTCCACGGCCAGGAAGAAAAAGAAATCGAACGTTTTTTCCTGGCCAGGGCAGGTAAAAAATGGATCAGCAACGATGACGTTGTCAGTGGCTCCGGGGCCGCGCTGCTGTACGAATTCCTGAGCGGTGAACCGGCAAGCCCGGCTGAAGCCCTGAGCGCTGCGTCCGGCAACACTCAAACCTGCGAATTGTTCTCACGTTTCTACGCCCGCGCCTGCAGGAATTACTGCCTGGCGATGCACCCGGTTGAGAAGCTGATTATCACGGGAGGCATCGCGGCAAAAAATCCCCACCTGCTACGCAGCCAGGCATTCAGCCAGGAATTCAACGACGCCGGTCACTACCACCACCTGCTGGAATCCATTCCCATTTATCTGAACACGGACCAGTCTCTCGGCATCAAGGGCGCCGCCATCCACGCCTGGTTAAAGCTTTCCGCTCACATGTAAGAATGTGTTCTCGCGCGAACCCGGGATCCAATAAATAATCGGCCGCACCTCTTACAGGCCTCCAAACTGCAACTCGGCCAGCCGGGCGTACAAATCATTGCTGCGGATCAATTCATCGTGACTTCCAACAGCCTCGATACGACCGTGGTTCATGACCACGATGCGATCCACTTTCTTGACCGTCGCCAGGCGATGCGCGATAACCAGCGTAGTACGGTCTTTCATCAAGCCTTCCAGTGCTGTCTGTACCAGGCGCTCGCTCTCTGCATCCAGCGAACTGGTGGCCTCGTCGAGCAAAAGGATGGGCGGATCCTTCAGGATCGCCCGCGCAATGGCGATGCGTTGCCTCTGGCCCCCTGAAAGGCGGGCGCCACGCTCGCCCAGGAAGGTGTCGTAGCCATCCGGCAAGGCCCGAATAAATTCATCGGCTGCCGCCAGTACCGCGGCCTGTTTTATTTCCTCTTCACTTGCATCGGGGCGGCCGTACCGGATGTTCTCAAAGGCGCTCTCACCAAACAATACGGTCTCCTGGGGCACCAGACCGATCTGTTTTCTCAGCTCCAGTGGGTCGAGCCGGGAAATATCGGTGTCATCGATCAGGATTTGTCCGGATGCTGCCTCGTAAAATCGAAGCAATAATTGGAAACTCGTACTTTTGCCGGCGCCCGAAGGTCCGACGATTGCCACGGTTTCACCGGGCTGGATCTCCAGGTTGAAATCATCCAGCGCCACGGAATCGGGCCGTGAAGGGTAACGGAATTCAAGATGTTCAAAACGAATCCGGCCACGTACTTTGGCCGGCAAATGTTCCGGATCAACAGGGGCCCGGATGGCCGGTTCTGCATGCAATAATTCAGACAGGCGTTCCATCGCACCGGCGGCACGCTGAATTTCACCCCACAAGCTGCTCAGTGCCGCCGCCGAGGAACCTACCATCATGGCGTACATCAGGAACTGGCCCAGTTGCCCGCCGGTCATCGTGCCGGCCAGGACGGCGCGCGAACCAATCCACAGGATGAAGGTAATCGAAGCAAACACCAGGGAGGTGGCAATGACCGTCAACAATGCGTTCATTTTTATCCGGCGGACCGCTGTGATGAAGCTGGCGTTCACCGCTTCCGCGTAACGCCGGGCCTGCAGTTTCTCCAGCGTAAATGCCTGTACTGTTTGCATGGCGTTCAGGGTTTCGCCGGCCAGCCCACTGGTGTCGGCAATCCGGTCCTGTGACTGGCGCGACAGGTTTCTTATGCGGCGCCCGACCAGGATCACCGGCAGAATAACAATTGGTATCCCCACCAGGGTATACGCGGCCAATTGAGGACTGGTCAGAACCAACAGCAGCAGGCCGCCGGTCAGGTTCAGCGTAGATCGCAATGCGATGGACAAACCCACTCCTGAAATACTCTGGACAAGCGTGGTGTCGGTAGTCAGACGGGAAAGAACCTCACCGGTCTTGGTTACTTCGAAAAATGCGGGATCCATTCCGATAACGCGCTGATAAACGGCGTTGCGCAGGTCGGCCACCACGCGCTCACCCAGCCAGGTCACCAGGTAGTAACGCAGCGCGGCGAAAACACTGAAAACCAGGGCCGCGGCCAGGAACCAGCCGAAATACCGGTTTACCGTACCGACATCCTGCGCAATAAAGCCATTATCAATCAGGTAACGCAGAGCGATGGGCAGCGCCAGCATTGCCCCTGAAGCAATCAGCAACGCGGTCAGGGCCGCCACCAGCGTTCCACGGTACGGGCGGACAAACGGAATCAGGGTCTGCAGTGGTTTCAGGGATTTTCCGCGAGGGCGCTCGCTACTTGCGCGCTTAGCCATGGTTTCGACTCGTCATACTGTCAAAACATGGGGCCATGGAGTGAATGATCAATATGCGGGTTAGCAGGCATGGACATCTTCTTTCGCGTACTTCCAGTCCCTGGGATCGATCCGGTAGTAATTTTTTAATACCGCGAACAACTCGGTATGGTGTTTTGCCATTTGCCGGGGTTTTTCAAAAAATGTTTCCGTGGCAACGGCAAAGAATTCAGCGGGGTTGGTCGCGCCATAGTGGTCCATTAGTGAACGGCGGCCAAAGTGGGTATCTTTTTGAAGTTCTTCAAATTCCTCCGAAAGTGCAGCCGCCCAGCTACGGTAGCAGGACGTTCCCGCCAACAACGGGGCGCCATCGGCAGTGCCGGATTCACTATCCAGTTGATGTGCGAATTCATGCAACACCACGTTGCTGCCGTCGACGAAGTTCCGGGCGCCGTGCAAAACATTGTCCCAGGCCAGGATTACTTTACCGTTCTGCCATGACTCACCCAGCAGACCGCGATTGCGCTTGCTAACCACACCGCTCGCGTCTGCTTCGGGCCGCGAAACGACAAAGGCGCTGGGATAAACAAGGATGTATTTCAACTTCGGGTACAGGTCACCGCGCCGGTTCAGATGCAACATGCAAGCCTGGGCGGCTATCGTCACCCGCATCTCATCGGTGATTTCCAGTCCCGCGGACCCGGAAAACTGTTTTTCATGGAGGAATTGCTTGATCAGACGTCTTAGCTGCAGACGCAAGGGCATAGGAAGGTCGCGATAGACCTGGATATTGCGCTCGAGTATCTCCACCCACTGCCCGGGAAAAGGCGCTTCGATGGCGCGTTTCAGCCTGAAACGGGGAATCCACAACGCAAGCACGATGACGACGATGACAAGACCGAGAAAAAGCCAGGGGTTCATAAGTGCATAGACTACCTACGAACTCCCGTCACAACCAGTGCCGGGGCTGGTGGTCCGGCTCCGCCATCTTGTCCGAATTCTTGAATCCGCTTGACCTGTATCGCATGCAAATGGACTGGTTTAGGACTATGATTAAGGTGCCGGGTCCGTTTGACCGGGCCCGGCGCCACTGACCTGACTTGCGACGTATGCCGACAAGCCACGGTCTCACCTGGGACCCCGATGGAGAGAGCCATGGCAATTGCAACAACCCTGAAGTCCTACCTGGACAAACGCGGTGTCGAATATGACACTGTTGAACACACACATACCGATACAGCGATGGATTCAGCCAAATCCGCGCACGTGCCACCCTACCAGATGGCCAAAGCCGTCGTTCTGGAAGATGAAGACGGTTATATCGTCAGCGTTTTGCCCTCGAACAACCGCCTGAACCTCGCATGGGTGAGTGAGGAGCTGAATCGTGACCTGAAACTCGCCACTGAACCTGAACTGCGCAAACTGTTCAAGGATTGCGAAACCGGAGCCATTCCGGCCCTGAGCGATGCCTACGGACTGAAGGTGATCTGGGATGACCAGCTCAAGCACGCTTCTGATGTCTACATCGAGGCAGGCGACCACGAGCACCTTATCCACCTTCGCGGTGATGACTTCAAGCAATTAATGGAGTCCTTGCCACACAGCATCATCAGCGCGGGAAAAGAGTGGTCCCGCTGGGTATGGGAATAGTCTAAGATTGCGCAAGGGCCGCGCGAATTTCCCGCAATTTTGCCTTGACCCGCTGCGCATTCATCGGGCCCATGCGCAAAAGGGCTTTCTGTCCGGCCGGGAGTGCTTCCAGGTCCGGATTGGCAAACAGGTAAAATGCCTCGGGTTTGATCAAACGGGGTGGCTCGCTTATTTCAGGAGTGGACAGGAGACTGTCAATCACCTCGATCAACCTCGCTTTAAAGTCACCATCGGGATAGCCGAGTTCAACGTAGGCCTGCTGGCTCAGGGGGGCGAAGTCCCGATACAGGGTTATCAGTTCTTGCGTATCCAGCGCTTCGAACATCTCTACCTGGGGATCATAACGCTTATAGTTTGCCGGATTCAGTACGAACTGGGGGATCGGATCGCCCTCAGAATTACGGATCACGATATCAGGCTGCTCATTGGCGGTTGCCACGAACTTACCCTCCAGATCCCGGACGACCATGATCTGGCCGGGCACCTGGCGGCTGGTCAGCGCATCCACCGATGCAACAAAGCGGGAAACCACATTGTCGCTCACAAAAAAGCGCAGCACCGAAGCTTCGCCGGCGAGACCGGAGATGGATTCCAACACTAAATCATCGCTTTCAGCCAGGGGAGGCAACGCACTGGTTTCTTCAACCATTTCAGGCCCGGGCTCGACCTCGATAACTTCCTCGACCGGTTCAACAGGGATCGGTTCCGGCTCTGGTTCCGGCTCGGGTTCCGGCCGTTCAACGGCAGCTGTTGGAATTGGAGGAGGAGGTGTCTCTTCGACTGAAGATTCATAGACCATTACATAGTAGTAAGCGGCCGCAGCCAGCACGATCAGCAATAAAGCAATGAGCCAGTTTTTCATAGTGTTTCCTTCATCAGCTGTCATGACCGTTCATACAGCCATGATACTCCGGTTCCTATTGTGACCGCACGATTTGCAGGGGGTTCGGCAACGTTGCAGAAGCGCGCGGACGCGGCCCAACATGGCGTTTAAAAGCCACCTTGCCGGCCACATATTTTAATGATGATCCAGCTTCCCTACATCGAACCCGTGTTCCGGCCTCCATCGGAGGCCCGAAGCCTGATTCTGCAGGTAACCAACGGATGTTCCTGGAACAACTGTACTTTCTGCGAAATGTACACCCAGGCGCAAAAACGCTTTCGCCTCAAACCGCAGGAAGAAATCGAGCAGGAACTCGCCTCGGTGGCGAAAACCGGCGTTCCCGTCCGCCGTATCTTCCTGGCGGATGGCGATGCCATGACGCTTTCGTTCCGCCGCCTGAAACTGATTATGGACGCGATCAACCATTACCTGCCCGATGTACAGCGTGTCTCTTCCTATTGCCTGCCCCGTAACCTGAAAAACACGACAGTAGCGGAGCTGGCCGAATTGAACGAATTGGGTCTCACCTTGTTCTACGTTGGTTGCGAATCCGGGGATGACCTGGTGCTGGAGCGGGTGAACAAGGGTGAGAACTTCAAATCTTCGCTGGCCGCCCTCAAGAAGATCAAGGCGGCAGGCGCAAAGAGTTCCGTGATGATCCTGAATGGCATGGGCGGTAAACGTTACAGCCAGCAGCATGCCG
>JAIVWI010000048.1:0-8147 GCA_048636595.1 Oceanospirillum sp.
GTCATCAGGGCAACGATGTAGGGCTGTGATATCGTCTGGCCCTGACCAATCGAGAGCGGGTAGTTTCCCCAGGCGAGTTTCCGATCCTCGTCACGCACGAAATCTTCACGATTGACCTGCATCATCGCCTCGTAAACCTCGGGCTTGAGGCTCTCCCTGCCGGTATAGGATGCAGTTTGCCTGACCTCGCTTTTGATTTCGAGAATCAGCATCTCGAGCGCCCGGGATGAAATGATGTGCGTCATGTGCCTTCCCGCCATGATGCCAGATAGCGGCGCTGCTCCGGAGTCAGAACATCGATGTCGATTCCCATCGATTTGAGCTTCAAAGCAGCGATCTGCTGATCAATTTTCTGCGGCACCCTGTGCACTTCATGAGACAACCCGGCGCCATGCTCTGCCAGCCACTCCACTGTCAATGCCTGGTTGGCGAAACTCATGTCCATCACTGCTGCGGGATGGCCTTCGGCTGCAGCCAGATTCACCAGGCGCCCTTCCGCCAGCAGACGAATTCGCCTGCCGTCCTGCAGCTTGTATTCATCCACCGAGGGACGCGGGCGATGTTTTGCAACAGCCATTTTTTCCAGGGCAGGGATATTGATTTCGACATTGAAGTGCCCGGAATTGGCGATCACACAACCATCCTTCATCACCTCGAAATGGGAGTGGTCAAGAATATGTTTGTCACCCGTGGCGGTAATAACGAAATCCGAAATTGCCGAGGCTTTCATCAGTGGCATCACCTGGAAGCCATCCATCGCAGCCTCCAGCGCCCGCAATGGCTCCACCTCGCACACAATCACTATTGCCCCCATGCCACGGGCGCGCATGGCAATTCCCCGTCCGCACCATCCATAACCCGCCACGCTAAAGTTTTTTCCCGCCAGCAGGATGTTGGTGGCGCGTATCACGCCGTCCAGCGTGCTCTGGCCGGTGCCGTAGCGGTTATCAAACAGATGTTTGGTCATGGCGTCATTGACAGCGACAACGGGAACCTCGAGTGCAGCATCGGCGGCCATGGCGCGCAGTCGGATTACCCCGGTGGTGGTCTCTTCGGTGCTGCCCAGGATGTTCGCCAGCAGCTCCCTGCGATGTTGATGCATTTCACTGACAAGATCAGCACCGTCGTCAAGCGTGATCACCGGGTTGTGATCCAGGGCGCGGTGAATATGGCGATAATAACGCTCATCATCTTCACCTCGCACTGCAAACACCGGAATCTGATATTTTTTGACCAGGGCAGCGGCGACATCATCCTGGGTGCTCAACGGATTGCTGGCGCAGAGCACCACGTCGGCGCCTCCCGCCTGTAAAGTGCGTGCGAGATTGGCTGTCTCGGTTGTGATATGCAGACAGCCGGAGATGCGCAACCCCTGCAGGGGCTTCTCTGCAACAAAACGCTCACTGATGCCGCGCAGCACGGGCATCTCGTCGAATGCCCAGTTAATTCGCTCCACACCCTTGTCGGCAAGATCCGGATCTGCGATTTCACAGGAAAGTGTCATTGAGGCCTCTCGATAAACCATTGCAATCAGGTATTCAATCACAGTCTACGCAAACAGATCAATCAACACCAGCGTTCTACCAACAGGTTCAGATCAGCGACGAGACTGAACAGATGTGTCATTGGTTTTGCCACCCCAAAAACCGTGTAACAGCAAAGCAATTATCGAACCTATAATGGCATAGGCCATATCTTTTTGTGCATCCCAGATATCCCCCTGGGTGATAGCCTCGAAACAGACCTCTTCCGCTTGTTTGCAAAACAACACCATGGTGATCCACTCCAGGAGTTCATACCAGGCGCCGACACTGGTGATGAATAAAAACGCAAGCAGGTAGCTTAATTTCCTGGAAACTCCCTGGTGGTAAAAGATTTCAAAAAACGGCACGAACACCATCAAGCCAAAGAGTAAATGGATCACCTGGTCGTAGTAGTTTCGTTCCCAGCCGAACCACTCTGAAAACCAGCTGAAATAAGTCATGGTGCTGTAGGTCATGTGTGCGCCAAGCAGATGCAAGATGACAAACACAGTCAGACTGAGATAGGTCCAGTTGTTAAAACTGTATTTCCTGTCGAGCCAAAGCACCACGGGAAATATCGTGACGACCAGAACGTTTTCCAGCGCCCATACACCGGGATCTACCGGATTGATGGCCAGCACAATCCAGAACAGAACAAAGATGGCTACCAGGATTTTTTTGAACATAATGAGCCTCATGCAAAACACCGTCATTCCGGCATGCTTTTAGCCGGAATCCATGCGTCTTGATTTGTAAGTGGTTTATTTTATAGATTCCGGCCTTCGCCGGAATGACGTCTTTTGGAATTATACAAGAGACTCTAATGTATCCGGTTTCTGTAGTTTGATGGATTCAGGAGTTGATTATTATACAGTTGGCGGCGGCGCCTGGGTCTGGGACAGATCCGGTTCACCCAGATGCTGCAAAATGCTGGCACGGACGTCATCACGCAGTTTTACCGCCGCCGTCCAGTCCGTGCCTTGCGGGCGGATCGGCGCCGCGACAATGACGCGTATCCCTCCCCGGCGCGGAAAGCGGGAATCGGCGCGAAGCAGTGAGCGGTTTCCACGAATCGTAACCGGCGCCACCGGAACGCCGGTCTCGGCAGAGGCAACAAAGGCCCCCATACGAAACGGCAACAGCCCCGGCATGCGCGTAAAGGTGCCCTCGGGAAAAAATGCCAGCGAGCGGCCTGACTGGACCTTCTGCACGGTGCGTCGTGAATCGGTCACGCCACGCTGTTTGTCGAACCGTTCCACGAACACGACACCGATGCGCCGCAGAAACAAGCGTGGAAAAAACTGCCGCTCCAGCTCCGCTTTGGCCACGAAAGAGAACTCGATGGGCAGAGCCGCCACCAGTATCACTCCGTCCAGGTAGCTGGCATGGTTGGAAACGATAACGCTGGCCTGCTCCTGAGGCAATAGTTCAACCCCCTCTACCGACAACGGAATGCCGCCAAGACGGAATAGCAGCCGCGCCCCCCCGCGCATCGCCGTCCACCGCCAGGAGGCGCGAGGTAATATCATGACCAGCAACCAGACTGGAGGAGCCAGCAGCCAGAAAAGGATTTGCGCGTAAACGGCATAAGCCACATCGGAGAAGCGCCGCCGCGCGCTGCGCAGGCGCGGCCGTAATGAGGCCAACGCGAGGCGCATAACCTGCCACCACACGGCGTGTGTGTGCTCTCCGAGCCGCCCCGTTTCAAACAGCTCGCGCACGGCGGCACGGCGAATCTTGCCGCTGGAAGTTTTCAACAGCGTATGCGGCGGCGCCAGCACCACATCATCGGGCGGCATCCCCAGCAGATCGGTGGCTACCCCTTGGATCTGTGACTGCAACGCTTCCAGCATGGATGCCTCTCCCTCACGGGTTTCGGCGACGACGATCATCCGCTCGGTGCCGGAGGCGGGATCAGGGCTGCCAAACACCGCCACACATCCCTTGCGGATACCGGAGATGTCACCGATGGCCTCCTCCAGCTCATAGGGGTAGATGTTGCGCCCGCCGCGGATGATGATGTCCTTGACCCGGCTGGTCAGGTAGACATCCCCCCCGGCGACATAGGCCAGATCACCGGAATCCAGCCACGAGCCGTCGAACAGGCGCCGGGTTGCCTCGGGGTTGCGCAAGTATCCGCTGGTCGCCGACGGCCCCTGGAATTCCAGCCGTCCCTGCTCCCGCTCCGGCAACTCGCGGCCGGCTGCATCGACGATGCGGATCTGATAGCCGGGCAGCGGCTGGCCACAGGCGACAAACTCCAGCGCCCCTTGATCCGGATCCACTGCCGGCACGGCCTTGCCGCGGGTGATGAAGGTTTCGCGCTCGATGCGATCGATGAGCGGCCCACGGCCCAAAGGCGGAAAGGCCAGACCCACCGCGGCTTCGGCCAGGCCATAGACCGGCGCCATGGCCTGCGGCCGGAAGCCATAGACAGCGAAACGCTCGCTGAAGCGGCGTACCGTGTTGGGACTGACCGGCTCGGCGCCGTTGAGGGCCAGCCGCAGGCTGCCCAGATCCAGCCCTTCGATAGCGCGGTCTTCCACCTTGCTCAGGCACAGCTCATAGCCGAAATTGGGCGCCGCGGTCAGGGTGCCGCGGTGCTTGTGGACGGTCCACAACCAGCGCGCCGGCCGGGTCAGAAAGGCCAGCGGCGACATCAGCACCAGCGGCATACCGTGATACAGGCTGCCCAGCCAGGCGCCGATCAGCCCCATGTCGTGGTACAGGGGCAACCAACTGACAAAGACATCGGTAGAGTCGGCCTGCACCGCCTCGCCCATGGCGCGGATATTGGCCAGCAGGTTGGCGTGGGTCAGAATAACGCCCTTGGGCTGGCCGGTGCTGCCCGAGGTGTACTGCAGAAAGGCGATGTCCTGAGCCGTGATCGGCGGGCCATTGAATATTCCCGCGGAGGCTTCCAGTTGTTGCGGTGTGACCACCTCGCGCAGGCTGTCAACCTGCCCTTGCAACAGACGTCCCACCCGTTTCGCCTCGGCCACGGTGATCAGCAGAACCCCCTCGGCATTGGCGAGAATCCCGGCATGGCGGCGCAGGTGATCCTCGAGCTGCGAGGGGCGCAACGGGGGGTAGATGGGAACCGGGACGCCACCGGCCAGCAGGATGCCGAAAAAGCTGAACAGGTAGTCACGAGAGGTAGGCAGCATGATGGCCACGCTCTGGCCGGGCAGCAGGCCTCGAGCCTGCAGGCCAGCAGCCATGACCTGCGCTCCGTCGGCCAGCGCCGCGTACGTGATTGTTTCCGGTTCGTCGCCCTCGCCGTACAGGTAGACATGCGGGCGCTGCGGATGGTTGAGCACCTGCCAGGCGAGCATCTCCGGCAGCGTCCCGGCCGTGTGCGGCGTAGCTGCCAACTCATCCAGCGGCGTAGCCCGAACCTGTACCGAGGGCGTGGGACGGCCCAAGACCTTGCCGGCCTGTACCGCCCGCCACAGGTCGCGCGGTGTTTCGGCGCTGGCCAGCAACGATTCCGGCAGGCTGACGCCGAAGGCGCGCTCCAGGCGCAGCAGCAACTCTACCCGCGACAGGCTGTCGAAGCCCAGTTCGCGGTCCAGCGCACTGTCCAGCGTCAAGTGCAGGGAATGTTTGCGCCGCGGATGCAGCTCCTGAGTCAGTTGGCGCACGTGCTCCAGCAAGGCATTGGCACCACCTACTGCCGCTTGATCCACGCCTTGTTCGACCTCAATAATCACGTTCCGTCCTCCTTCAAACGCCTGGAAGATGCAAACAGCGCCACCTGGCAGCTACACGTCCTGATCGTCCAGTAAAAAAGCGCAGTCGGTCAACATAAATCGGGCGATAAATTGACCTGTCAACAATGGTTTGGGAAACGCAAGCAGGCGTCCTGTTGATGCTGCTTGGGTCCGTTGCCGTCTCACGGCTCTACCTGCAGGTCCACTATCCGTCCGATGTGCTCGGCGGCCTGTTGGTGGGATTTATCTGGGTTTTCGCGGTGAACGGTTTTCTCAATCGCCGGCGGCGGACTGGGCGAAGCGATGCAGCCGCGCCAGTAATGCTGCCGGATCCAGGAAGCCATGAGCGCGGGCAATACGGCGAATAACAAACCGCCACGGCAACCATTTTAACCACGGCATCAATTACCTCCCTTCTCGTCCCCTTCCGTGTACCTCGCCAGCGCCCGGCGCGCCAGGCGGTTGAAGTAGAGCACCGCCCCGACCGCGACCAGGAAACCGGCGCCGTACAGACCCCATTCAAGCGGTGTTTGGTCGGCGCTGCCCGCTCCCAGCGTGGCGATATCAGAAGCAATGGAACCGAGATAGACGTTATGCAGCGAGAACGGAATGGTGCCGAGAAAGGTGCCGCCGGCGAAACCCCGCAACGAGAACTGCGTGAGCCCGAAAAAATAGTTGGACAGCTTGAACGGGAAGAACGGCACCAGCCGTGTCAGCATGACGATCTTCCAGCCCTGCGGCGTCAGTTCCTCGCTGACCAGCTTCAGCTTGACATGGCCCGAGACGAACCGGGCGGCGCGCTCGCCGAACAGATGGCGAGCGATCAGGAAAGCGAAAATCGCGCCCAGGGTCGTGCCAAACACGACATAGATCGTTCCTTCCATCACGCCGAACACGAATCCGGCGCCGATGGTAAACAGCACCCCCGGCAGCACCAACACAACTACCAGCGCCATGATGAGCGTAAAAAGCAGCGGTCCCAGAATGCCTTGTGCATCGATCCAGGCGAGCAGGCGCAGCACCTGTTCATGGACATCGTAATAGACCAGCACCGCCAATACGGCGGCGACGAACAGGCTGCTGAGCGCGATGCTCCTCACAGCGAATTTGCCTTTACCTGATTTGGTATCAATATCCATTCACGTAGCAATTCATCACGAAAACCATGCCCAGCGCTGTGTTTTTGATGGAGCCAAAACTTTTCCTGCGGTAATTGTATATCGCCACTTATAGAGCCCTAACCCAGACCGGCAGCGGTACAATTTGTACTTTTTATCAAACCCGAATTACCCTTTCAAGTTATTGTAATATATATGAATAATGTTGTGTTTGTGGAGCTATAACAGGGGCGCCAGCACCCTGCCGACGCCTTCGGCAAACCGTTGGCGTTGGGAAATACCCTGACGGCTCACTGCCGTAACCGCCTTTGCCCCGGAACAGAGGGAGAGAAAGTCCCGTTCCAGTTCACTGGCCACTTCCGCGCCATAGAAAAACAAGTTGGCCTCGAAGTTGAGGCGAAAACTGCGCTGGTCCATGTTGGCGGACCCCAGGGTCGAAAAAATGCCGTCCACAGTGATTGTCTTGGCGTGAGGCATGGCATCCTGAAGTTCAAACACCCGCACACCGGCGGCCAGCAGTTCATCCAGGAATGAACGCCCGGCATGGAGCACCAGTGGGTGGTCAGAACGCCCGGGCAGCAGCAACCGGACATCAACTCCCCTTAATGCAGCCGTCTGCAAGGCCATGACAATGGGCGGATCGGGGACAAAATAGGGTGTTTCGACCCACACCCGTTCCTGCGCCAGGTTGATGGCGGCAAACAGCAATGTATGAATGGCGCGCCAGCGTTCATCAGCCGGGCCACTGGCGAGTAATTGTGCCCAGACTTTCCCGGCGCCGGAAATTTGGGGAAAGTAAGCGGCGCTGACCAGATCGTCGCCAGTGGCGTGATACCAGTCCTGGCAGAAGACCTCCTGCAACGAATATACGACCGGACCGCGGATACGTGCATGCAGGTCCCGCCAGGGCTCACCCAATCCGGCATAAACGTCACCGACATTCATGCCGCCGGTAAAACCGGTTTCGCCGTCCACCACCACGATTTTACGGTGGTTGCGGTTGTTCAACGACAGATGACGGCTCAGGGGATTGACCGGAAGAAAACGTTCGACCCGGCCGCCTGCCTCCACCAAAGCCTGGAAGAATCCCCGCCGGGCGCTGCGCGAACCCGCATCATCCAACAACAGTCGCACCTCTACCCCGCGGCGGCAGGCCCGCGTCAAAGCATCTCGCAGGCGCTCGCCCGTGCGATCCGGCTCCCAGATGTAGTAGACCAGGTGTATGTGGTGATGCGATCTGTCGAAGGCCGCTTCGAGGGCATCGAAAGCCACCTGGCCTTGCCGTAACAGAGCCACTTCATTACTGGGCTGTGGCCCGGCTTTATCCAGTTTCTCAGCGAGCTGGAGCAGAGATGGCGGCAGGCCTGTCACAGCCAGCCTGGTTGATGATTGCGCTTGTAGCCTTTGCAGTGCCGGGGCAAGCCGCGTCTCGATCCTGCGCCGCTTGCGGCGTCGCAGGTGCAGACGGGTAGCGCCAAACAACCAGAAGGCCAGCAGACCAAGGAACGGAATCAGCACAATGACCAGAATCCACGCCAGCGTCGCGCCCGACTCCCGCCGTTGCAGAATCACCGTCGGAATAAGAACAACGATAATGGCCAGATCCAGCAACAGCCATCCGGCGTTGAACCAACTCATCCTGCCACACCGTAGTGAAACAGCAGAGTAATGACGGCGATGGCCGCCAGGTTGAGACGCAATCCGGCGCGCATCATATCCCGCTGGGCGACGTGCCCGCTGGCGTGCACCAGTGCGTTGGGCGGGGTCGCGACCGGCAACATGAAAGCCATGGA
>JAIVWI010000048.1:8225-17247 GCA_048636595.1 Oceanospirillum sp.
GGTTTCCAAGCCAAGCTGCAATGCAACACCCATGAGGATGGGTGCAAGCTTGGCGGTCACGGCAGTATTTGAAATCAATTCAGTGGCGAACACACCGATACTCACCAGCACCAACAACAGCGTAAACATCGGCAGGTCACCCACGCCGGAACTCAACAGACCCGCCAACCAGTCCACGGCGCCGGATTCCGTGAGCCCACGGCCCAGGCTCAGACCACCGCCCAGCAGTAGCAACACCCCCCAGTGAACGCCTTTTTCCAGTGCTTTCCAATTCACACAACGAGTCAACATCAGCAAGCCCACCGCAATACTGGCCACCGCCGCAGAACCAAACAGGGCTGGCGGCAAGTGCAACAGCTTTCCCAACATGGGTCCGAACAGCCACAACAACAGGGTGATGCCAACCACCGCAGCAAATACGGTAACCGCCAGCGCACCGGCAACGGGCGCTCCCTGGGGCAGGGTCAACCAGTACACCAATATCGCAAGCAGCGGCGCGGCGACCAGTGCAGCAATATGACCCCGCTTCAGGCTGAACCAGTATTCATTGTTCCCGGGCAGGCTGTTACCGGCGGATCCGTCATTCATATTGAGTTAGTGCTCAACTGCCCGGACAGGCCTTTTACTTGAGTGTCAATGTTAGCATTTGAGAGTTCTCCATACGCCTGCTGTGCATCCGCCAAGGCTTGATCAGCCGAAAGTAGACGCTGAGCCAGAAGAAATCCAGCAAGGCAGTTTTCATGAGTTAAACTCCCCAATTCATTTGCCCGCGCCCATGACGATCACGAACACCATGAGTATGGCCAGGACGCGGACCAACTAATGAAAAATGATTTGCAGTTTTTGATCAGTGGTTCGTGTGTTTCCATCGCTCATCCCTCTTCCAGGGTGACCGGGGTGACGAAACCTTCTGGTTTGACCGTCAGCACGGAGCAATTTACTTCACTCAGGACTTTTTCAGCCGTATTGCCAATGAAAAATCCAGCCACCCCCGTTCGGCAAACGGTGCCCATGACCAGCAGGTCGATCTTTTTACTTTTCACCAACTTCACAATGGCCCTGGCGGCACTCTGAGACCTCGGCAAATGCTTGAAGACAGTTACCCCTTCCAGGTCAACACTCGCCAGCAGGCTGCCGAGTTTTCCTACGTATCGCCATTTGGTGTCTTTGCGCTGCTTCAGGATGGATTTTTTCTCCGTCTGACCGGGCGTCACCATATAGCCTTCTGCAAACACGAACCAGGCCTGCACCAGATGCAATTCGCTGTCATCCATACGCGCCAGGGAACTGGCCAGTTGCAGGATCAACGAATTGAGCGACCCCCTCTCTATATCCGGAGAATCACCTGCTGTATCGACAGCGGCCAATATCCGTTCAGATTTTGTACGGCGTGTCGGCTTGAGCACCCAGACCGGGCAGGGGCACTTGCGCATCAGGTGCATGGAAGTGCTGCCGAATAACCGTTCCATGACGCCGCCTTTCCCTTCCGCCGTCAGAATCACCAGATCGTGCTTTTCACGCAGCACTTGGCGGATAATCTCCAGGAACGGAGTTCCGGATCCCACCTGAGCTCTTGCGTCAATCCCTTGCAGGCCAATGTCGGCGGCAAGTGCCTCGGCCATTTCGCGACGATCATTGATTACCTGTTCAAGAAGTTCCTGGGGCGGCATAACAGTGATTGCCATACGCGCATCCACCGGAAGTTCCATTACTACGGTAAAAACTGTCAGACGCGCCGCGTTTTGCCTGGCCAGCGCTACGGCACGATCAACAGCCATGTGCTGCTTCTCATCAAAATTGCAAACCAGAAGAATGTTTTTAAATCGTTTCATGACACCTCCCAATATTTCTGTTAATTCAGTTAAACAGTTCCATACCCGACTACGGCACCTTCATGGACATTCCTGCAAAACCCTTAAGCAGATGTAAAACACGTATCCAGGTCTTTCAGAATTCCATTTTCAATGTTATAGATCCAACCATGAACGGAAAGCTCTGCCCCTTTTTTCCAGGCTTTTTGCACTACGGTTGTGTTGCATACGTTTATTACCTGCTCTTTCACGTTTAACTCACAAAGCAAATCGAATTTCTCTTCCTGATTAAGTCCGGTTAATTGTTCGGCATATAAACGACTGACATCTTTGATGTGACATAACCAGTTATCGATCAGGCCATGCTCCTTATTTTCCAGTGCCGCCCCTACGCCACCGCAGTCATAGTGACCGCAGACAATGATGTGCTTTACCTTCAGCACTTCAACCGCAAACTGGATTACTGACAGACAATTCAGATCCGTGTGAATGACAAGATTTGCAATGTTGCGATGAACAAAGACCTCACCTGGAGGCAAATCCACAATCTGGTTCGCAGGCACCCGGCTGTCCGAACAACCAATCCAGAGATATTCAGGGCTCTGCTGCCGGGACAATTGCGAAAAAAAATCAGGATCTTTTTCCTTGATCGCCGTCGCCCAGGCCAAATTTCTGTCAAAAAGATTTTTTAATGTTTTCATAATAAAATTTTTGTAATAAAGGTTTCATTGGGCGAATGCTCCGGCATTCAGCCACATATGAGTCGCGATACTCGCTGCGTAACCGATGGCAATGGCCCAGGTCCATTTCAGATGTGCAAAAAACGTATAAATACCACGCGCCTGCCCCATGACGGCGACTCCGGCAGCGGAACCGATGGATAACATTGAGCCTCCAACTCCCGCAGTCAGTGTTACCAGCAACCACTGGCCATGGCTCATATCCGGGTACATCTCCAGCACGGCAAACATGACAGGAATGTTGTCCACAATGGCGGACGCGAATCCGACCAGGATATTGGCCGTGGTGGGACCAAGGCCTCCATACAGAATTTCAGATCCGATTGCGAGGTATCCAAACGCGCCCAAACCGCCGACGCACATGATGATACCGTAGAAAAACATCAGGCTATCCCACTCCGCACGTTGCAAATTGCGGTAGATATCGTAAGTGGCCTTCATCGGTTCCTGCGCAGCCTTGGGCGTGGAATCTATAGCCAGCGCAGTATTCATGAGCATGGTTTCAGCAAGGTAAGCATGGCGTTCGTCGCGGCGTTGCAGGTAATAACCGAACAGTTTCAGGAAACCCAGCCCGGTCATCATTCCTGCTACCGGAGGGAGGTGCAGAAAATTGTGACCTGTTACCGCCATTGTGATGGTCAGCGCGAACAGAGCCACTACAATCAATGCGCCATGTTTCAACTCGGCCTTGCCCTCAAGCGGTTCCGGCTGAACCTTCGGGACCGCAAAGTTCAGGATCAAAGCCACCACCAGCCAGTTAACTACCGCCGGCACGAATAATACAAAAAAACCAGTAAAATCAATGATATTTTTTTGCCATACCATCAAGGTCGTGATATCACCGAACGGACTGAAGACGCCCCCGGCATTGGCGGCGACAACAATGTTGATGCAAGCAACAGCGATAAACCTGCTATTGCCGCCCCCCACCGAAATCACCACAGTAGCCATCAACAGGGCGGTGGTCAGATTGTCAGCGACCGGCGACAAACAAAACGCAATCAGCCCCGTAAGCCAGAAAATTTTGCGTAAGGAAAAGCCTTTGACCACCAGCCAATCGCGTAAAATATCAAATATTCCGCGCTCTTCCATGGTGTTGATGTAGGTCATGGCTGCGAGAAGAAAAAGAAACAGTTCCGCGAATTCCAACAGATCGTGTTTGAATGCCGCCCCCGCACTGTGCGTATCACCCTGCTGGATAAAGGCGAGAGCCACCAGCAGCCAGATCAAGCCAGCCGCAACCATGATCGGCTTCGACTTGCGCAAGCGTATCGCTTCCTCACTGACGATCAGCGCATAAGCAGCGAAGAAAATCACCAGGGCAAGCATCCCCATCCAACTTCCAGTGAGATCTGTCGCTGTGGCCGGGGTTGAAATGGCCGCCAAAACAGCTGCAGGCGCCGCCACACCTGCAAGGAGGATCAGGCCTGAAAACCGCTTAAGCCGCATATTGCACCGGAAATTGAAGATAGGCAGCCAACAACGCGTGCTTTATTCCTGTGATTTCCACAGCGTGGATAAAGCAGTACCAAACAGCACCCGTATTGCCACGACCAGGAGGGCTCCTCCGACAAAGATCATGACATTGGACATTGCTTCGCCAATGAAGGAGAACTGCTTGAAAGCTGAAGCACTCACTTCGAGGGCAATGCCCGTGATCAGAAACTTGTTGGTATCAGCATCTACTACATTCACCAATCCAACAAAAATGCCGAACAATGCCAAGCCGACTGGCAGCCAGGGATGCTGAAAACCAATACCCGCTCCAAACGCGAAAAGAATCCCCAAAATAAACAGTATGTGTCCAATTTGTTTTATGCGCGTTTCCTCCGTTTGACATCAAGCTCCTTGGACACGTATTATAACACTATATACGACTTCATTGTCACGTATTTAATGTCGCGATATTAATAGCAAGGCGAGTAATATGAGTCACACGGACAAGAAAATTGAGAACTGGACTTTTTTCAGTAACAATGCGCATGTGCTTGTCTGCCTGACACATACGCCGCAACCAACAACCCGGGAAATTGCCATTCGCGTAGGCATCACCGAGCGTGCCGTTCAGAGAATAGTGAAAAAAATGGTTGATGCGGGTGTTTTGAAAGTCGAGAAGGAAGGCCGGCGCAACCGCTATGAATTGGATCTTGATCAACGACTGAGACACCCACTGGAGTCTCACAAAACAATTGGTGAGTTTCTACGGCTGATGAACTCCGGCGCCCGCAAATAGGAGCACCACGATGGACAGATACAAGAGAATCCTGGTTGCCACCGATTTCAGTGACATCAACCGGGTGGCAGTTGAACGGGCCGCAATTCTCGCAAAACAGGACAACAGCGAACTCATCTTGCTGCATGTAGTAGAACACTTTCCATATGACGGCCCGCTTTTCTCCGCGATGCCGCAAACCTTCAAGCCAGACGATATCATGGCTCAACAGGTGCGGGGCAGGATGAATGAACTGCTTGATGCACTCAAGCTCCACGACGCACAGCCGGAAATCCGAATCACCCTGAAATCGGCCAGGCATGAGATTCTTCGCTTCGCGAAGGCGCATGATGTTGACCTGATCGTTGTAGCCCCCCATGGCCGGGGCATCATCGGAGCCCTTGGCTCCACCGCAATCGGAATACTCAATGGCGCCACCTGTGATGTTCTCTCAGTGCGCGAACCCGAAGGCGAGGCATAGTTTCCCGCCGCACGCGGGACAGGTCTCGATGTCGTTCGAATTGTTCGGGGAGTGGCGGCGACGCAAGTAGCCCGCACGGATGGTCATCCGTGCTGAGCAAGAGACCTTTACCTTCGACCAACAAAAAGAAAGAATTCTTTACTTTTGCGACCGACTAGGCAAGAATACTTTTTTAGGTCGAGGCCATGGAAAGAATTACAGGCAGATACGAAAGCACGACGGTGGCCGGAGAAGAGGTCTCTGCCTTCGTCCCGCACGCGTTGCCCCCCGCCGAGCCCCCACTTGTCCTCGATGCTGACACCCAGGCATTACACCAGCGTGCGGAGCACGGGCTGGCCCGCCTGGAGCTCGCAAGTGAAATGGTGCCCTCTCTTTCGTGGTTCATCTACGCATTCGTTCGGAAAGAGGCCGTGCTCTCCTCGCAGATCGAGGGGACCCAATGCACCCTCATAGATCTGTTGACCTTCGAGGCCGAGGCGGCGACAGGGACCTCGGACAACGCGGATGTACAAGAGGTCTGCAACTACCTCGACGGGCTCACCTACGCCAGGCAGCAAATCGCGTCCGATAGCGGGCTGCCGATCTCGATGCGACTTCTGAACGAAACCCATGCACTGCTCATGCGCGGCGTGCGCGGAGCGGACAAACAACCCGGCGAGGTCAGGCACAGCCAGAATTGGATCGGCGGCACCCGCCCGGGAAATGCGGCATTCGTTCCACCACCTCCCCATCTGCTCGGCAACGTGCTCACCGAGTTTGAAAAGTACATCCATGCCGAGGGCGAATTATCGCCGCTCGTGCGAGCGGGTCTCTTGCACGTTCAGTTCGAGACGATTCACCCCTACCTCGACGGCAATGGACGTATCGGGCGACTCTTGGTGACGCTTCTGCTCGAGCATTTTGCTGTGCTCTCCTCGCCACTTCTCTACCTCAGCCTCTTCTTCAAGCGGCACCGCGATGAGTACTACCGCCGCCTTTCAGCCGTGCGTACCGATGGCGACTGGGAAGGGTGGATTGCGTTCTTCCTTGAGGCGGTCGCGACCATTTCCAACGAGGCGACGGCTGCTGCCCGCGATATTTTTGGGATCGTAGGCCGCGACCGGCAGCGTGTCCTCGACACCAAGTCGAGCACCGTGATGGCGGCGCGCCTCTTCGAAATGTTACCCGAGCACCCGATCGTTACGATTGCGAAGGCGACCAGATTGCTCGGCACAACCAAGCCTACCGCGACCAAGGCTGTGGTGGCGCTGGTCGACGCGCAGGTTCTCGTCGAGACCAGCGGGCGTAAGCGCGATAGGATGTTCTCCTATAAGGCTTATCTCGATGTCTTACGCGCTGGGACAGAATAGTAGGCCCCTTGCTGTAAGAACCCGCTTGCGGGCGACTGTTCCAGAGCCTGTCGCCCGCAAGCGAGCTCTTACATTTCGCATACCAGCGTCCTTCTTACAGGTTCAAGAACCTGACCCCAGATGTACTTTGCTCAGTCAAATTACAACCCTTGTCAAGCAGCTTGTGGCAGCAAAATCCCGGCCAGACAAATTGATGCTGATTCAGGTCAGCATTTCAGCCGATTCTACTAGATTAAAAATCTCTAATACGTAGGCTTGTACAAGTCTTTAAACAGAAATTTTTTTATCGTATAGGAGATGGCAATGAGCCTGGAAAATGTTACATCGGGGCAGCAAACCCGTGCGCTGACCAATAGTACGCTGGCGTTTACTGTTTGTTTCGCTGTGTGGACTATTTTTTCCATTATTGGCATCAGGATCAAGCAGGAACTGGGCTTGAGTGATACCCAATTCGGTATCCTGGTGGCGACGCCGATATTGACCGGCTCGCTGAGCCGTATTTTCCTGGGTATCTGGTCTGACCAGTATGGCGGGCGCCTCATCTATACCATACAGATGCTGATTACGGCCGTGGCGGCCTATTTGCTGACCATGGTGTCCACCTACGGCATGTTCCTGGTTGCAGCCCTGGGTGTCGGCCTGGCGGGTGGCGGATTCTCCGTAGGCATCACCTATGTGTCCAAATGGTTTCCCAAGGAACGCCAGGGCACGGCGCTGGGAATTTTCGGCATGGGTAACGTGGGTGCGGCGATCACCAACTTCGGCGCTCCCTTCCTGCTGATTGCCATGGGGGGTAAATGGCAGGGTGTGGCGCAGGTTTACGCGGTGATCATGGGTATCACGGCAATCCTGTTCTACGTTTTATCGCAAGATGACCCTGCCTTGCGGGAGCGCAGGGAAAAAGGTATTAAACATGCGAGTTTCCGGGAGCAACTCGATCCCTTGAAGCATCTCCAGGTTTGGCGCTTCTCACTGTATTACTTCTTCGTATTTGGCGCTTTTGTCGCGCTGGCGCTGTGGTTGCCCCGCTACTACGTGGGCGCCTACGGCCTGGAGTTGAAAACGGCCGGCATACTGGCAGCCTGTTATGCCTTGCCGGGCAGTCTGTTCCGCGCCCTGGGCGGTTGGTTGTCAGATCGTGTCGGTGCACGACGCGTGATGTACTGGACTTTCTTCGCCAGCATTGTATGTACTTTCATCCTGTCTTACCCCGCCACGGATTACGTGGTATCCGGTATCCAGGGACCGATCGCCTTCAATATCGCTATTCCGTTGTGGTTTTTCGTGATGACCACCATCGTGCTGGGCTTCTTCATGTCACTGGGCAAGGCAGCCGTTTACAAACACATCCCCGTGTATTACCCGGATAACGTCGGTTCCGTCGGCGGAATTGTCGGGTTGATCGGAGGGTTGGGCGGATTCGTGCTGCCCATTACGTTCGGCGTTATGAACGATTTAATCGGCGTATGGACCAGTTGTTTCATGTTGTTGACCGTCATCACGGCGATTGCCTTGATCTGGATGCATGTGTCAATCGGAATCATGGACAGAAGGCAGGTACCAGAACTTCACGGGCATCGCGATCTTCCGGAAATGGAAGCTCTGCACGGCCTGAAAACATAAACAAGGGCAGGAGAACGTTATGGCTAAAGATATTCAAAGTTGGAACCCGGAAGACGCACAGGAATGGGCCGCGTCGGGCAAATCCATTGCTACCCGCAACCTGTGGATTTCCATTCCCAGCCTGTTGTGTGGCTTTGCTGTCTGGTTGTACTGGGGCATTATCACGGTACAGATGCTCAACTTAGGATTTCCGTACGCGAAATCCGAGCTGTTTTCCCTGATGGCGATTGCCGGCCTGGCCGGAGCGACTCTGCGCATTCCGAGTACGTTCTTTATTCGCATTGCCGGTGGCCGTAATACCATCTTTTTCACCACTGCTTTGTTGATGATTCCCGCCATTGGCGCAGGCCTGGCTTTGCAGGACATGAATACACCTTTGTGGCAGTTCCAGTTGTTGGCCCTGCTGTCCGGTATCGGGGGTGGCAACTTCGCCTCATCCATGTCCAATATCAGCTTTTTCTACCCCAAGAAACAGCAGGGCCTGGCGCTGGGGCTGAATGCCGGCCTGGGTAATTTTGGTGTCACCACGATGCAGATCCTGGTGCCGCTGAGCATGACGTTTGGATTGTTTGGTGGTGGTTCGATGACCTTGCAGACCGCCAGCGGTACGCTGATTGGCAAGATTCCTGCCGGCACTGAAACCTATTTACAAAATGCCGGTTTTGTCTGGCTGCTGTTTTTGGTTCCACTGGCCATTGCAGGCTGGTTCGGCATGAACAATATTCGTGACGAGCACGTGTCACCGCATCTCCATAACCCGATAACCTCGTTTGGGATTATTATCGGCATGCTGTTGATTGCTTTCT
>JAIVWI010000049.1:0-17133 GCA_048636595.1 Oceanospirillum sp.
GGCGATGGAAATCTCTGGGCGATAGCCGAAATCCCGTTTGGCGGCGCTGGTGTCGAACCAGTGAGCTGTGCCCAGTTGGTCTACGGCGAAGCGTGTGATCGGGGGTTCGCCGGCCAGGGGTAAAATACGCCAACTGAACTCGCAGATCGTTCCAACAGCCCTGGCCAGTCCGGTGGGAACGGAGCGAATCTCCACCTTGATGCCGATCGCAGCCAGCAGCTTTTGAATAATTTCGCCCTGGGGCAACGGCTCATTGTTGGTGATGAAATAGGGTTTGCCGGAGCACCTGGCTTTGCCCTGTAATTCCTGCAGCGCCATGACATGTGCCTGCGCGGCGTTTTCGACAAATATGGTATCGATCACTTTTTCCGGAGCGGGAAGCGCCAGTTTTCCTCCCCTGACTTTTTTTGCCAGGCGCGGCAGGATGTGCGGGTCGCCCGGGCCCCAGATCAGGTGAGGGCGTAGTGCAACCGTCCGCAGACCGTCCCGGTTTGACGCCAGTACGATTTTTTCCGCCAGCGCCTTGGTCGCCGGGTAGGGTGAGGTGAAGTGTTTTGCGATGGGCAGTGATTCATTGCCGTTTTCAATATCGCTGCCGCAATGCACCACACTGGGGGAACTGGTGTGCACCAGGTTAGGTATCGACAGATCCCGGCAGGTCCTGATGACATTGGTGGTGCCTTCAACGTTGATTTTCTGATATTCGGCTGGATCGCCCCAGACGCCTGCCTTGCCGGCGGTGTGAATGATGGCATCGCAATTTTTCGATGCCTTGAGCAAATCTGATATATCAGTTACATCTCCGCGGACTATCTGGATACCCGGCGCTTCGAGATGTGATGCAGAGCTGCGTTGAAAGGCTACGACTTCGTGACCCTGGCTAAGCAGTTGCCTGCAGATGGAACTTCCAAGGAAACCACCGCCGCCGGTCACCAGGATCTTCAAGACCTCACTCCTGCATTTTTTTGGCCGCCCACTGTGCCAGTTCTTCACGATTGATTTTTGAGTTATGGCGAATATCAACCGGGAAACCCGGATGAAAAAGAACGGTGTGAATACTGCGTGTCAGTGCAAATGCCTGGGCGAGTTGGAGTAGGTCGAAGTGGACGCGTTCGGTGTCCACGGGAGAAAGCTTGCCTTTCACCTCGATACACAAAACCGGGATTTGTGCTCCCCGGGCGCCGATGCCGACAACCGCGGAACGTACCAGGTCCGGATGCTGGTTGAACACCGCTTCGCACTGGTCCGCGAACAGGACTTCCTGACCGGTTTCGATTCGTTGCGACACCCGGCCGCAATACCAAAGGCGGCCCATCCCATCCATGATGCCGGCGTCACCCATGCGGTGCCAGATGATACCGCCGGCATCACCGATCTTGGCCATGGCGGTGTCGGAATCACGCTTCCAGTAACTATCGGTGCAACTGGGTCCTGATACCACGATCTCTCCCGGCATTCCGGGCGGCATTTCCGTGGTCTCGGAAAAATCGTTGAAGGCCATGTCGCTGATCTTGATGATTTTGACATGGTTGGGCTCGACCGGCCGACCAACGCAGACGCCTTCACCCGATTCGGACATGTCCTGGATTTTGGGGGTCATTTGCCGGGCCGAGATGCTGCTGACCGGCAGACACTCAGTGGCGCCATAGGGCGTGTAGATCTCGGCATCCTGGTACAGTGCCCTCTCCATGCGCCTGATGGTGCGGATGGGCACTGCCGCTCCCGCGGAAATTACCCGGTTGACGCTTTCCAGGCGTTTGCCATGCTCAACCACGTAGCGGCTGAGCGTATCGAGCAGGGCCGGGGAAGCGAAAATATTGGTCACCTTGAAATCATTGATCGCCTGCACCAGGAGTTCCGGATCTGCTTTTGCCGGTTTGGTTGGGTCCATTTGCGGGACCACCGTGGTCATGCCGAGTGCAGGGTCAAATAATGCAAATGGCGGGAAGGTCGGCAGGCTGACTTCACCGGGCTCAATGCCAAAGGCATTTTTCAGCATTTCCACCTGGGCGCTGAAATGACGGTGGCGGTAAACGACACCCTTGGGCAGACCCGTGCTGCCGGAGGTGAACAGGATGGCCGCCATGTCTTCAGGATCAGGAACATGCAGCATTTCTCCCGAGCTGCGGCTGCCGAGTTTCCGCAGTCCCTTGAGGTTGATTCCACCCAGGCCAAGCTTTGGCCCTGCGGTGATGACCTGCTCGCAGGACTCTTTCGCCCAGCCCAGGAATTTGCGTGCATACTGGGCTTTGGATACGCCGATGAATGCTTTGGGCGATGCCTCAGCCAGGCACTCCTTCAGGGGCTTCATACCAATACCCGGATCAATCAGAACCGGAACAACGCCGGCCTTGAACATGGCGAAAAATATCGCGAAGAAGTCCAGGCCCGGAGTGAGCATGAGCGCCGCCCTGGTTCCTGCTTCGATCCCGTATTCCCGCAAACCCCTGGCATAACAGTCGCTGAGTTCGTTCAGTTCAAGGTAGCTGCAACTGGTGTATTTGACGCGCTTGAACGGGCCGCCTTCCGGGTAATGGATCGCGGTGGCGTTGGGTTGCTGTTCCGCCTGCCGGCTTAATGCAGCGGCGACATTGTTAAATACGTCCGTATTCCGGGATCTATCCACTGGCATGTCCATGATTCGAATCTTCCTTGATTTCGATGAATTTGCTGATCGTGTCGACTAACGCCGGCCCGCCATCCTCGAGGATGTAATGGCCGCAGTCCGGGTAGCGGTGAAGTTCGGCTTTCGGGTAGTAATCCAGCCACCGGTTTAGAAACGTTTTATCGAACACGAAATCCCTTTCTCCCCATGCGATCAGGCATGGTTTGTCCATTAACAAATGTAGATGCTCCGCTGTTCTGAGCAAAATGTCAAAACCCGGGTCTTTTTCACTCAGCGGAATGTCCTGTACGAACCGTGCCGTGGCAATACGGTTGGCCGGTGAATCATAAGGCAGCTTGTAGGCATCCCTTACCTCTTTTGAGACTGGTTTCTTGAAACCCACACGTGCCGCGATGCCGGAAAAAGCATTGAAACGCAGCGTCAGGAATTGCCCGAGCTTGAGGTCACGCACCAGGCTGAGAGCTGGCGGCATGCGCTTTTCTTCGGGTATCGGAAAAGCGGCCGTATTCAAAATAACCATTTTCGAGATGAGGTCCGGGTTCTGCACAGCCCAGGCGAAACCAATCATTCCACCCCAGTCGTGAACGACCAGGGTCAATGGTGCTGACAGGTTCAGGTGGCGAATCAGGGTGTCAATATCCTCGATCCGGCTGGCCAGGCGATAATCGTATTTGTCATCACCGGGTTTGTCAGAAAAGCCGCATCCGATGTGGTCGGGTACGATGCAGCGGAATTTTCCACTCAGCGCTTTTACCAGGTTTCGATAGTAAAACGACCAGGTGGGATTGCCGTGCAGCATCAGGACTGGCGGAGCCTCCGCCGGCCCTTCATCGAGGTAGTGCATGTGCAATCCGCCGCGAATCTCCAGGTAATGGCTGGAAAACGGGTACAGGTGTTCGGGCGGTCTTTTTACGGGATGTCCCAATTTACCAGACAATTTCAGCCATTGAGCAGTTCAGGCCCGAGCCGATGCCCAGCAGGGCCACGCGGTCACCCCGCCTGATTCTTCCCAGTTCTACGGCTTTTGCCAACACGATCGGGACTGAAGCCGGGCCGATGTTGCCCATCTCCGGATAAATTGCATGCACTTTGTCAGGGTCGAGTCCGAGCAACTTGACCAGGGAATCGGTATGCACCTTGCTGACCTGGTGGATGACGAACTGGTCCAGTTCGCTGGCTACCCAGCCAAAGGCAATTTTTGCAGCCTGGAATGTTTTGGACGCAAGCTTCAAACCTTCGGATAACAGGATTCGTGTATCCGTGACCATGCGGTCCATCTGACCATGGCAGAGCTTGTTGAATTCCGTTGCCGAACGCGAAACGCTGCCAAGGTAAGGATGCCCTTGCGGCGCCAGTTCCTTGCGGGCCAGGATCATCGCCGCTGCCCCTGAACCCAGGGTCAGGGAGGCAAATTCAGCACGAAACTGTTCTGCATTGACGTCAGGTTCCAGCAGGCGTTTGACGGTGGCTTCCGTGATGGGGCGGCTGGATTCGCCGTCCACGATCAAAGCGTATTCAATTTCTGCCCGTTCGATCATGCGTGAGGCTATGTCCATGCCGTTGAGGAATGCCAGGCAGGCATTGCCGACGTCGAAATTGAGGCAGTTCTCTGACAATCCCAGGTTACCGTGCACGATACAGGCAGTGGAAGGCTCCAGGTAATCACGGCAGACCGAGGTATTGATGATGACCCCGATTTTTCCGCGGTCAATTCCTGCATCATCCAGCGCTTTTTCCGCGGCCAGCGTGGCTGCGTCTGAAGGCATGGTTCCCTTCTCCCAGAAACGGCGGGCGCCGATGCCGGATACTTCCTCCAGCAAATTGTCGCGGATACCCAGCCGGTCGAAAGTGGCCTTAAGCTGTTTCTCGATTTCAATCGATGTGACGCGGATGGGGGGGTCAATCGCGATCAGCGACTGGATGACGACATTCTTGAATTTCATGGGTTTCCTGCTTCTATCTGCACGGTCCGCATTATAGACTGAACGGGAGCGTAAGTATGGTTTTCCGGTGCTGAAGAATGGCTCCGGGGGAAAACATTTGGCAATGGTAGAAATGAGTGCACATGATGGCCTGGTAAGGCCTGAAGATTTCAACACCTGCAGAATGCCTCTGCATGAGTTGGATCAGCCGCGCCCGGGGGAAGTGCACCTCTGGTACCTGGACCTGGACAGCCTGGGATTGTCATTGCGCCATGCACTCGGTGGAGGACCGGACAGCTCAGGGCAGCAGCCCCTGACCCTCGGACAGCTGAGGTTTGCCAGGCGTTTCTATCTCAAGCTGCTATTGGGCGCTTACCTCGGAATTCCTGGTAAATCGGTGAAAATCAACCGCAGCAAGCGCGGCAAACCTTCGCTGGATAAGTCCGAGCACCAAAGCGATCTGCATTTCAGCATTGCAAAAAGCGGGAATCGTGTACTGATCGGCTTTTCGTGCACCGCGACGGTCGGTGTGGACCTGGAGCCGGTAGGCAGGGGCGCTCACAACCCATTGGGCGTAGCGCAGCGTTATTTCAGTGCCGTGGAAGCCAGGGCCCTGGACCGCACCAGTCCGGACCGCCTGGATGAAGCTTTTTTACGGGTCTGGGCCTGCAAGGAATCCGTGGTCAAGGCTTCCGGGCAGGGCATCGCCAACCAGTTTTGCCGTTTTACCGTGGAGACCAACCCGGATCAGCCGCCTGCCATCCTGGAGTTTGAACAGGAAGACCCGGCTCAGTGGTCGTTGGCCATGCTGCAACCGGATGACGGTTTCATGGGCGCGGTTGCCTTGCATCACCGGCGAATGAAAATCAGCGCCTTCATCCTCACCCCTTCATGATGTAGTAGCGGATTCGCCCCCATGGCGCATCCGGATCAAGCCTGATGGAGTCTGATCTCGGCACCAGCCCGAGTTGTTCAAAGGTGTATTCGACATCCGGGAACTGGTCGTCCATCACGTGCTCGCGATAGAGATCTGTAAATATGGAAGTGCCGGTGATCCGGTCCAGTTCTGAAAGCAGTTCCCGTGCCTGCCAGGTGCGCTCGTTCTCAAAACAACATTCCTGCAGCACGCCCAGCGCGGAGTCGAGGGATTGCCGGCCACCGGTCAACATTCTAAGTTCGGAATCCGCCTTCAGCATGATGGCCGCCCCGCTCCAGTAAACCCGCATGGTTGATCCCCAGCCCGAGCGTGTTGCCCTGGCCAGGCTGCCACCGCTGGTGCCGGCCCGTCCGCGCTCAAACCCACGGTGTAGTCTTTGCCAGGCCTGTTGCTCACTCAAGCGTCCATCTCGCGCGCGCAGAACATTCTGGTAATAGGATGCCAGGCCCTCCGACAGCCAGCGGTCGTCTCGCGTGACGAAAGGCAGCAGCATGTGGCTGAGTTCGTGAGTCGCAGTCCAGTCCTCTCTGAAACTGTTCAGGGAGCGCGTTTCATCCACGAAGAACTCGGCAGCGGCGCCCCCGCCCCTGATCACGTGCGCCCAGGGCACGGCTTGTCCCCGCTTGCCAATGGGGATAACGAGAATTTGCGGAGCCTGTCGTGGGAAACGACCATAAACTGACGCCACGGCATCAGCGGTTTCCTTTATCCAGGCGCTGATTGTCTCGTGTTGCCGCGCATTCAGACGGCCAATTGTGGCCAGTCGGAGTTCGGTGCCGGCTACCGGTATCCGTTGAACACGAAAGTGCCCGACGGCGATTCGGGAGGACCAGGAGGCGGGGGTTGGATCCGGGCGGAAAATTTTATTTCCCCGGTTGTTTCCCGCGCGGGTTTCCTGTTCTTTCCACGGCGTTGAAATAGACACGCCGTCCGGCAGCATCACTTCGACCAGAATGGGCCTGTGCTCACCATCACGCCAGAACCAGAGGTTGCCGTCAGTGATGACGCTGTCATCCAGGCTCAGAGCGAGGCGGTAGTCTTTTTGTTCAGTGGCTTGTTTGAGATTGACCCGCCAGCTGACGCAGGCGTCATCGGGTAAAGCAGGAAGCGTCAGCCTGCTGCCTTGTGAATAGCGGCTGATGTCCCGGCTTCCGGTCCGAATCCACTCCGTAAATTTTTCTGCGTGCCGGTTGCGATAAAGCCGCCCGGGTACCGGACCATCAAAACAGGCTTCAACCTCGACCGAGTGCAAACGGTCGTCAAACCGCACACGATAGTGATCGTCTCCCTGCAGGCAGCAGGGCAGCAGAACTGACAGAATGAATAGTAGTCTCACAGAATTATTGTGACAGCAATGTCCGGCAAGCGTTCGTCGTCCCGTCGAGGATCTTGAACCGCTTGCCGTATCTACCCCAAATATCACCTTATCCTACCAAACTTAATTTGAATCATTTCCCGCGGGCTGACAATCGTCTAGAATCGCCGCTAAATTTGATTTCTCTGTTTCTATGACGCGCAATTTCATAATTCTTCTGTTTGTGATCATGACGGCTTCGGCATGCTCACTTTCACCCCACAAGGTCCTTGAAGTGGATGCCAGGGTGGCGGCTGCCCAGGAGAATGGTTTGACGTGTTTTCCAAGGGATATCGACCGTTGTGCAGATCCGTCTTCCCTGCTGGATCTTGGCCGGGCAGACATCCGCAGTGACCGGCATCACGTGACCCTGGTTGAATACGGAGAGGATGCCCTTAAGCTCCGGATTCACCTTGCTCGCGCCGCCCGTGACTATATTGATGTGCAGAACTTCATTCTGCGGCGTGATGCTACGGGTGAGTTGTTCCTCAATGAATTGCTGGCCGCTGCCCGCCGGGGCGTAAAAATACGGCTGTTGCTGGACCAGATGTTTACCTTTTCCGACCTGGAATACCTGGTGCTGCTGACCATGGACCATGCGAATTTCGAGATTCGCTTCTACAACCCGACCTTTTACAAGGCGAAGATGTCAAACGGTGACTGGCTCAGTGGAATGGCCTGCTGTTTCCGGAGAGTCAACCAGCGCATGCACAATAAATTGATGGTGGTCGATGACCTGGTGGGCCTGACCGGCGGCAGAAACATCGCGGACCGGTATTTTGATTTCGACACGAACTATGAATTCAAGGACAGGGATATCCTGGTCTACGGGCGCATCGCAGCGGAGATGAGAGAGTCATTTGACTGGTTCTGGGAATACGAAAAGTCAGTGCCGGTGCAGCATCTGCGGGACGTTGCAGATGAGTTGCTCAATGGTGGTGAATTTACCCTTGAGCCTTTCCAGCCGGCTGATCGCTTGAGGCCGCTATTGCAGGACATCGAGGATGATCAACACCTCAGGCGCCTGTTTGTAGATACGGCCTACGAGATAACCCGTATGGAGTATTTTTCCGACAGGCCCGGGAAGGCGGACTTCCCGGAAGATTCACGCAAGCAGGACATCACCACTGAAATTCATGATGTGCTGTCTTCGGCCAGCACATCGGTGGTGATCCAGTCGCCCTACATGGTGCTGTCGAAAAAGGCGCGTAAAATCTTCAAACAACTGCGCAAGGACAATCCGGAGATCGAGTTGGTTTTTTCAACCAACTCACTGGCTTCAACCGACGCTGACACGGTGTACGCGAACACGCATAAACACAAAAAACATTATGTGAAGACCCTGGGTTTCAAGATGTATGAATTTAAACCCTACCCGATAGACGCCCCGCAGTTTTTTCCCCGCTGGAGTGAGTTGATCGAAGAGAAAAGGCAGGGAATCATCAGTAAATCCGTTGTTTCCGGCGACAACTCCACCATCGCAATGCCGGCGCCCCGCTCCGGCCTTCATGCCAAGTCCTTCGTGGTCGATGGCTGGGTCGCCATGATCGGATCGCATAATTTTGACCCGCGGTCCGAAGGCTTCAATACCGAGAATTGCCTGGTAATCTGGGATAAAGCATTCGCCCGGGATCTGGAAGGCCTGATCCGGCGTGATACCGAGCCACAGAACAGTTGGGTGGTCGCGTTGAAGCCGGACCTGAACGAGGTGAACGGCGCCATTGAATCGATATCGAGGACTCTGCCCATATTCGATTTATGGCCATACCATTCAACGTCGGTTTATGAATTGGCGCCGGAAGGCACACCGGCGCCCCCAGGCACCGTGGCGTTCTACCAGAACTATTATTCCGTTGGCAGGTTTCCCGACGTGACCCGCACCCAGCGGCAGGTAACAGTGATGTTCCTCAGTTCCTTCTTCGGATTCATAGCCCCAGTCCTGTAAGAGCGTCCTTGGGCGCGACCTGCATTGGTCCATCGGACGCAATCTGTTATTGAGCCCGGTCGGCCGCAAGCGACCTCTTACAGTTCTTGTGAGAGCGTCCTTGGGCGCGAAATGTGTTTTGTTAATCGGGTGCATTTGGTATGAAACCGGTCGGCCGCAAGCGACCTCTTACAGTTCGCAGGCCGGCGGCAATTTACCGCCTCAGGATTGAGGCGGCTAACCAGGCGGCTACTACAACAGCAGCAATAATTGCGAACTCAACCGCCACGCGGGAACTCAGCAGGGCGAGAACCGGAAGTGCAATTCCCGTGGCAAGCTGCAATCCGACCGTCGGTTTTTCAGAGTCGACCGCCAGCGCCAGGAATATGAATCCAGATGCCCACAAGGATGCCTGTAGAAATTGTTCCAGGCCGGGCAGGGTGATGGCCCAGGCGGCGCCTACAACAATGGCGAGCGCAGGGACAAGGGCAGTGAATCCTTTTGCCGCCAGGCCCAGGGTGCGATTCAGAGTCCTTGCAGAACCTGCTATTACTGTCCTGGCAGGAAAGTCGTTTTGTGACCATTCAATTGCGTGTGTTTTCATCTTTTCTCTCCTTTAGCGATACTTACTAATAAGTAAGTTGATCATGTAAATTTTTTTAATCTTTAATACCCAGGTCGGTACGAATCTGTTCGAACATGCTTTCGAGAATATCCATGCCGTGTACACGCGCCATTTGCCGGGCGCCCTGTATCATGGCCAGGATGGAAATCGATTTCCTTTCGGCATCGCCTTCGAATGTAAATTCCTCGCGCTCACGGCCCGTTTCCAGGACTTTGCTCAGCCACTTCACCGAATCCTGCATAAAATTGTCATTGGCATCCTTGATGTCATCGCTGAGGTCGTCATAGTCGATGGCCAGGGCGCCGACCATGCAGATAGGGCGCCCGCACTGGTATTGATTCATGGTGAAAGCGAACAATCCTTCCAGCTGCGGCCGCGCGGGACCACCGTAAGCCATGAATTCGGAGGTGACTTTCTTCAGGAGCTGGTGGTTTTCATCGATCAGTGCAGCGATGAGATCCATTTTGTTCGGGAAATGATAGTGAATGGCAGCATTTTTCACGCCCAGCGGTTCGGAAATATCCCGGTAGCTGAATCCATTGAGCCCGCGCTGCAGCATCAGCTGAAACGCTTTGTCGATGATCTGCTCTCTGGTGTTGCTTGCTGTAGTCATTAAGATTTCCTACTTACTTGCAGGTAAGTGTACAGGGTTCCGAAATAATTGCAACATTTTTTTTAAGCAAGTCTCTTGCACTACTGTAGGAGGTCGCTTGCGGCCGAAAGGGTGGTCGCGCCCAAGGACGCTCTTACAAAAACTGTAGGAGGTCGCTTGCGGCCGAAAGGGCGGTCGCGCCCAAGGACGCTCTTACAAAAACTGTAAGAGGTCGCTTGCGGCCGAAAGGGTGGTCGCGCCCAAGGACGCTCTTACAAAAACTGTAAGAGGTCGCTTGCGGCCGAAAGGGTGGTCGCGCCCAGGGGCGCTTGCGCAAACGGTCACGACTGCCGGTTGTTTACCCTGCTGCGCACCTGAGTAAAAAAAAGGCCACCCGGAGGTGGCCTTGAAGTACTACAGGGAGGGTAATCAGAAAATACTCGTCGTGACATTGGAGCAAATAGTGGTGCCTGCCGCACATACCTTGTGCTCATAGGCCGCGCCACCCTTGGTGCCGATATTGTCATCGTAGCTGCTGTCACTGCTGCCAATAACAATTCCCGGTGGGACAAGTTCAAGAAGGTCGCCATTCCGATAAATGTCGACATCGCTTGAACCGGTCCAGCTCAGGCCGACATGATGCTTGCCTTTCACCTTGTAAGCATTGGCGATCAGGCTCAGCGCTGGTGGTGGAGGCGCCACGGGTGTCGTTGTGTTGGCATAGGTGTAAGCTGAGAAGCCGTTGGGATTATGAGCTCTCACTCTGTAGAAATAGGCAGTTTCAGCGGTCAGACCTGTATCGATGTAACTCGTGCTGCCGCCTGGCAGGTCAGCGATTTCGCTCCAACTGGTGTTGTCGTCGGGCGAACGATCCACGGTGAATCCCGCCTCGGTTTCGGTCCCGTCCGTCCACGAGAGATCGATCTGGCTGGAAGAAACGGCATTCGCCGCCAATCCGCTTGGATCACCAATTGGAGGATCACTGGACGGGTTGCCCACCTGTATGTACAGGTGATCGACAAACACCGTGTTTTGGTCCCGGTTGCCCCGCGTGTGGTCAGCATCAACCACGCGGATAATAATCGAACCACTGGGGGTGCCCGGGATTGCAGCAGACAGCAGGTTACTGTTTTCAGTGGCAGATACGTTGAACTGCAATAATTGTGAAAAGCTGCCGCCGTTATCCAGCGAATACTCAAAGTTGAACGTATCGCCAGTACTTGAGCCACTCCATACGTTGGCGTAAACAGTGACCGTGGCGCCCAGGCTGACATTGAAGTTCCAGCGGTGTTCCAGGTACGCATAGCGATTGGCCGGCTTGCCGCCTGAATCACGTTCGGTAATTGACTGCATCGAACCGTCGTCGCTCCGCGTATTGGCAACGCTGCCGCTGACATTGCCAGCCATGGCGGTATCGCTGCTTGCGCCGTAGTTGGTATAAGGCGGTGGTGCATCGGTAGTGCCACTGGCGTTTGCAAAGCCTGAATCACCGGAGTCATTTACGGCCGCCACGCGATAGTCATAAGTGGTGCCCGCGCTGAGACCGGTATCTGTGTAGCCTGTCGCATTGCTTGCCAGGTTGGCGATGGTTGCAAAGTTGTTCAACCCGTCAGGTGAACGCTCCACCCGGTATGCGGTTTCATTGGTGGCATTGTCCGTCCAGCTGAGGCTTATGGCCGTTTCAGAAATGCCCGCAGCGCTCAAATTACTTGGTGCAACCGGGGGAGGCGGCGGTGCATCGGTGGCCGCGCTGGCTGAAACGGAAGGTCCAGTTTCGTTGCCTGCCTGGTCCCGCGCCCTTACCTGGAATGTATAGTTTGTGCTCGCTGCCAATCCCGTGGCCGTGTACCCGGTACCGGATTGCCAGCCACTGTTGGTGCATTCTGCGCCACCAACGACACACAGGAAGTTGTATTCAACCGCGCTGATGTCATCAACCGCAGTCGATGCCGTCATATTGATTGCGGTATGGGATGCTGCAGATGGCCCGCTCGCCCAGGTCATCGGGTTTGGCGTGGGTGCGGTATCGTCCGCAGACGCCGATGGTACAGAACCACTGATAAAATACTGTCCCAGGCTGTCGTAATCGGAATACGGTGAAACTGTATTACCTACACCCGTTACCAACAGGTAATAGGTTCCGGCGCTGACTGTAGCGCTGATGCTGGCGCCGGTATCTGTATTGGGATCACTAAATGCTAACTGGGCGCCGCTCAAATCCTGCAACTCAGCTGCGATGTCCAGGTTGGCGCCACGGCGCGAGCTTGAGCGATAGAAAGCATCCCAACCCGGGTTGACGGTCAGGTTAATTGTTCCGTTACCGGTCACGAATGAAAATACATCCACATCTGCAGATGAACCGATAACACCCTTGTTTTCGGTCAGGACATTATGTGGATCGAGTTCGGGGTTGGAGGAAACAACCGAACCATCCGGATCTACCGCCAGGGCAGCCGCCGTTGCCCGGGTATCACCGTGGTCATCCGGGCGGTAGCCCAGTTTTCCGTCAATGATTGCCAGGTCATCCTGTTGCTGGTTGGCATCGGGATATTCACCAATGCTCCATTCGGTGACGTTGTTGTTATAGCTATTGCCCATAATCGGCGCCCAGGAAACCAGGCCTGATCCATGTCCCCCGTAGTAGGTTGTTCCGGATTTGGTGCCGTCGTGGGACAAGCCCAGGTTGTGGCCAAATTCATGTGATGAAGCTTCGGCAACATAGGTCTCGCCGCCACCGGCCAGTTTGTTGAAAAAGACCAATGCGGGTGAATAATAGGTATGGTAATTAGATCGTCCGAAAACATTCACATAGGCAACACCGCCACAGTTTGAGCAGTATATGGTTTGGCCGTTTGCATCTGCGGAGTGGGTAACCAGTATGTGTCCGGTGGTTGAATTAAACGTTGCGGGTTCTTCAGTGGTGACATCAATATCGTAGGGCGCCAGGTCTTCCGCGACCCGGTGCCAGATATCCACGATCCGTGTTCTTTCCAGGGCGGTGAAGGTGCTGGCGTCGCCTTCCACGTTATATGGCACCGCATTGATTTGTGAAACACTGCCATTCCAGGCTGTACCGGAGATAATGGCGCCGTCAAAATCGATAAATACGACATTCGATGAACCGGGGCGGCTGTGTAGCAAAAAGGCATCATCCAGGGTGGCAACTGGTGCATCCGCGGGTAAAGTTGGACCAGCGCTCTCAGAGGCCTCCATTTTTTCAGGATCCGGCAGCAGTGTGTCGCCGTAGAAAACACCGCCTTCATCATCGACTTCGATGGTATCGAGATCGGCTTCCGGGAAAGAAAAATCCTGTAACCAGCGCAAAGCTTTGGCGCTTGCCTGCGGTGGCAGTGATTCGAGACGACTGCGCAGTTTTCCCGCAGGCAGGCTCTGTATGGAATGTGGTTGGCCGAGACCGAAAACGCGTGCGCTTTCGCCCTGGTCTGATTGGGCAATGGTTTGGCCGCTCAGCAAGAGAGCGGCCAGGATGAGCAGTAGAATAGAAAATCCCCTTATAACGCGCATTATCCTTCCCCTTGGACATTTCCATGTCTCAATGAATGGTGGTTGACATATAATTAATGCATGAATTATGCCAAGTCCTGAAATTTGCGGTACCAGGGAGTTTTGGGCGGTTTTAAAGCCCTTTCAGTGCGATTTAGTCATTTTGAGATCGCTCCGGCACAAAGTAGCTGACAATATTTGTCAGCTTATGACGGCGTTTCGCCCGGTCAAAACTGATAAAATCCGGCGTAAAACGGGGAGCGCCGCGTAAGCGATTTCCTCTATGGCATGTTGCCGATCGATGATCAGATGTAATCTGGAGGTCTAAATCGGGGCAAAAAACATGGCTGACCAGTTGCCGTCTTTTTCCCAATTCAACACCAGCTTGCCTGCCAGGAAGCTGAAACCTGTCACCCGCGAGAGCGCATCGAGGTACCTGGACTCCAGGTCCATCAGTTCGCCCGGACAGGCCATTTTTGTGCCCATGGCCAGCCCGATCTTCAAGTCGCCGGGTGCTTCGCCTTGCTCCACGCCGGCTGAATAGCGATTACATGCGCTTTTTCCTGAGATCTTGTCATCTGCAAAAGCCAGCGTAACTTCCGCCCCTTCCTGTATGGGCTCGTTTGGGTTGAAGTGGGTCAGCACCCACTCGGTTCCGGCGAGTGTCGCCAGTGAAAGTTTGCCCGTGATCACGGCATCTCCTTCTTTCAGTTGATCGCCCGCCAGGGACCAGGTTCTGGTGGCGAGTTGTGTAGGGCAGCATGCGGCGTCACCCTCACCCTGTTGTACGACATCAAAGATGATCACGCCATCATCAATTCGCCCACTGCGCACTTGTACGCGATCTCCTAAAGCGGCTGTTGCAAGGTTTATGACTTCACCATTCTTCCGGCCCACTACAGCTACGTAATTGAACGTGCCTGAACCACCGGAGCTCTGCCAAATGGTGACGACAGCTTCGTCGCGGCCATCGCTGTCAAGATCGCCAAACAGGTAGAAATCCTCTACCAGTCCTACAGATGGACGGGATGCTCCGCCCTCGGCATAGGGTTCGCCTTCCCAGCGGCCATCCACCAGGGTGACAGGGCCTTCCTCGGTGCCGGTATATGTTGCATTCGCCAGTTCCTCAGCCGTTGGGGCTCCTTCACCTGCCAGGCATGCCTGGAAAGCCAGGGCCAGGAAAATACCAGCCAGGGATAATGTAAATGTTTGGGGGGAATGCTTGGTCATCAATGTCGTCTTATCTCAAGTTACCTGTTACGTATTTTTATCCCATATGATAAAAAACCGCTTTATTCCCATCAGGATCTCTGAAATAACCGCCATAAAAAGTTGGCATACGCTCTCCAGCGGCCCCTTCACAAGCGGCGCCCATTGCAATGGCTCTTGCGTACATCTCGTCGACCTTTTCACGTGATCCGGCAGGGAATGCAACCATGTTGCCATTGCCGGGATGTGGGTCGTCTTCATCCCAGGGGACGCAGATGGCTAGCATGGGTTGATTCAAGGCGGGGCCTATCAAGGCTATTCTGTCCAGATCCATAATCATCTTTGCACCCAGCGGCTCCAGCAATTCAGTCCAGAATGCCTTGCCTTTCTCCATGTCGCTTACACCTATGGTGACGTATCCAATCATTTGTTTTTTGCTCCTGAAGTTTGTGTGGTTCCCGATTGGGATGGAGTCATTGTAACGTCATTCACTCCAAATGCCGACCGGCGACGCATCGTAAAACGAATAGAATCACTCGCTTCAGATCCCCGGCCACGAGGCTCAAGCAAACTTTCCGGCCGTGAGCGGTACCGTGTTCGCCAGGGCAGATACCGCATTCTGTACACCATAGAAGATACAGAGCTTGTCGTATACGTGATCAGGGTGGGCGACCGCAAGAATGTCTATAAAGCTCTTTGATAGAAGACAGAACATCCTTGAACATTCAGCCTTTGCATTTTGGGATGAATTTAATAGTCGCGCGCAAAGAGCTCAATCGCAGCGGAAGCTGTCTCCATCTGGTTCGCAGTAGTCGGACCAGCCCCATTTTTGCCAGTACTCCAGCAGGCCGGTTTCTTCAACCAGTTTGTAAAAGCGGGGGTGCTGGCGCAAGGCTGTGGCCTTAGGGAAGAACAAGCCAATAAACAGCTGTTCGGTTGTAAAGTTGTCATCCAGCAGTAAGTCAAAAACAAGGTCAGCCTCTCCGATCCAGCTACCGCACTTAACCATCTGGTCCACCCGCAGGAATTCCTGGTCCCCGTCGTACTCACCGGACTGGTATTCCCTGAGGGTTTCCTGCATGCCTTCCGCGATACCAGGCCATTGGCCTGGGTCATTCCGGGCGCTGACGCACTCCAGAAACCAGGGAGCGTTCTTTTCACCCAATAAACGATACTGCTCGAGCGCTTGCTCCGTTTCGCCCAGGATCAGGTAGCCTGCCGCCAGTCCATACACAGACATCATGGAGGTAAAACTGCCAGATCTCTTTCCCAGCAACGCTGCATGTTTGAGCACCAGTTCACCTTTGCCGGCCATCGCGGCGGCCAGTAAAACATGGAAATCCCATATGGGCTCATATCGGTATGCCTCGAGTGTATAGCGCAATCCGTCTTTGACCCGGCCACGCGCCAGCAAGGCTTCACCATACAGTACGTTGGCGCGGGCGTTGGTCGGGTCTGCGTAAAGTGCGCGCAGGAAGTATTCTTCTGAGTCCGTCCAGCGCATTTCCTCTTCGGCGATCTCGGCCAGTACCGTCCAGGCTTCGGGCAGCGAATCGTTTAGTTCCAGTGCCCGCCGGGCAGCGGCTCCTGCCTGGGCGAATCCACTTATGGTCCAGTCCACCTTTGAAATTGCGATGGCCTCCCAGGCAAGCGCGCACTGGTCGTCGATGGCCACTGCTTCGCGCAGCATTTCGACTCCCCGATCGCGCGTTTCCCCCTTACGTGAGAGTTGTTTACCACGCAGATACAAGTCGTAAACGTCGCTGCAGTCGCCCGCCTCGGCCCTGGGACCCTGCACCGGATCCGGGTCGAGATTCGGAGCCACCGCTCCGATAATCTGCTTGACCAGACCTTGCTGCAGCCTCACGGCGTCACCAACAGGGCCTTCGACAATGGTTGACCAGATCTCATTTCCAGCCGGCACGCCGACCAGCCTGGTTTGAATCCGGATACGGCGGCCATCGAACAGAACCTCACCCAGGACAAGGGACGTCACCAGCAGCTCTTTGGCCAACGTGTATTTATTATCTCCGCTCGCGCGCAACATCTTGCTGGTTTCCGGGCCCAGAACCCGGAGTCCGGCGGTGCGTGTCAGGGAACTGCGCAATTCACCGGCAAATACATTTCCGATCGGGTCGCTGCCGTCTGCGAGATCGAGATCCTCGAAGCCAAGCACGGCGATCGTACGTTGCTGGCTGGCGGATTTCACAACCAGAATATCCTCGGGCGGTGGGAAAGAGAGGATATACACATCCATCGCTACGACGAGTATCAACCCGGCCAGGAGCAGGTGATCAATGAATTTGAGTTTGGGAAGTTGCTCGCCTGCTTTTAAGGGGCCGGTTTTCTCGATGCCATCTTTCGAAATATCAAAAAACCAGCCGACAATCAGCGCCAGCGGAAAAGCAAAAGACAGGGCGATCAACAGGTTCCTCATGGT
>JAIVWI010000050.1:0-17120 GCA_048636595.1 Oceanospirillum sp.
TTATCCAGGGGGTTGTGGAGGCCCTGGCGGTGGGCGCCCTGCCCGCGGAAATCAGCGCCCGTTTCCACCGGACTCTCATCGCCCTGTTCGTCGCCGCGGCGCGGGAAGCCTCCAGCCGAACCGGCTTGAAGGATGTCGTATTGGGCGGCGGCGTTTTCCAGAACGAGATTCTTCTCCAGGAAACCGACCGGATCCTGAGCCTTGAAGGTTTCACCGTCCACCGCCCGCTGCTCGTTCCGGCGAACGATGGAGCGATCGCCCTGGGCCAGGCGGCGGTGTTCTGTTTCCAGCAGCTGGAATTCTCCGGGTGAGAGCAGGGCGCCCTCGAGTTCCCGGACCTGGTACTGCAGCAGTTCCGCGTCTCCCGCATCCAATGGTGATTCACCAAGCAGTGTTTGTTTCTCCTGTTCCAGGCGGCTCCATGCCTGGTACCGGGAGTTGACTGCCTCGAGTTCCCGGTCATGTGTGCCGCAGCCATCGAGAAGACGAAATTGCTCTTCGCTGCGCACCAGTCGAATATGCTCGTTCTGGCCGTGGATCTCGATCAACAAATCACCCAGTTCCGCCAACTGCTGCAAGGTTACCGAGCTGCCGTTGATCCATGCCCTGGAGCGGCCGTTGTCGTTGATCAATCGGCGCAGCAGGCAGCTCGTATCGATATCGAGTTCTGCCTCCCGCAGCCAGGCAAGGGCCCGGCACCCCTCCTCCAGTTCAAATTCAGCAGTCAGCTCGGCTTTAGTGGCGCCGGCGCGGATCGCTGCGGTGTCTGCCCGGTTACCCTTGAGCAGACCCAGGGCGTCTACCAGGATGGATTTTCCAGCACCTGTTTCACCGGTGATTGCGGTGAAACCGCCACTGAATTCCAGATCCAGTGCTTCAACAATGGCAAAATTACGAATTTGGAGAAAACTAAGCATCTGTCCGGTCTTAAAAAATGACTGTTAAGGCTAACACTCTATCAAGGAGATCATAAACGGTACAACGACACTGTGATTGAAGGAAATTCGCTTGAATCAACACGACGCAACCCCATATTTTGGCCAGATTCAATCATTACATCAACAAAGGCAGTAAAACTGTCTTTGAACTATGGAGTTTGAAACCGTGGCAGACAATAAGCAAAACCCGTTTGAACAGGCGGTGGAAATAGAGGTAGAACAGGCGGCCGGTCCGGTCCCTGGCGACGAATTTGTCGAAGCGCCGGTGGAAGAGGCCGTAGAGGATGAGCTGCTGCAGATGGAAAAAGCGCTGATCAAAGCCGAAGAGGAGTTGGTCTCGCACCGCGATGCCATGCTCCGTATGCAGGCAGAGATGGATAACCTTCGCAAACGCCTGATCCGCGACCTGGAAAAGTCCCGCAAGTTCGCATTGGAACGGATCATGAAAGATATTCTCCAGGTGCGCGACAGCCTGGAACTCGGTCTGGAAACTGACAGTGGGTCAGCCACGGCAGAGCAATTGCGTGAAGGTCAGGCGCTGACGTTCAAGATGCTGGATAAAGTCTTACAGGACCACGATCTGGAAATGATTGACCCGGTCGGAGAAGCATTCAATCCGGAATTTCACCAGGCCATGACGGTATTGCCATCGGAAGAATTCGAAGATAACAGCGTGATGGAAGTGCTGCAAAAAGGATTCAAATTACACGATCGCCTGATCCGGCCGGCCATGGTGGTGGTATCGCGCAAACCCTGATGCGGGAGGCTTATTCCGGTATGCCACATTTGAAAATCGCCTGAACACCCCCATTTCAGGTTCATTGGAATTTAATTCATTTATACATAATTTATTCGGGAGATATTAAACATGGGAAAAATTATTGGTATTGACCTGGGCACCACCAATTCCTGCGTTGCAGTGATGGAAGGCGGCCAGCCCAAAGTGATCGAAAATGCAGAAGGTGATCGCACCACACCCTCCATTGTCGCTTTTACCAAGGATGATGAGGTGCTGGTGGGCCAGCCGGCCAAGCGCCAGGCGGTAACCAACCCCACCAACACGCTGTTCGCCGTCAAGCGCCTGATCGGACGCAAGTTCAACGAAGACGTCGTTCAGAAGGACCGTGACCTGGTTCCATACAACATCGTGAAAGCTGAAAACGGCGATGCCTGGGTTGAAGCCGGCGGCAAGAAAATGGCTCCGCCGGAAGTATCTGCGCGCGTGCTGATGAAGATGAAAAAAACGGCCGAGGATTACCTGGGTGAGGAAGTCACTGAGGCAGTCATCACCGTGCCGGCATACTTCAATGATTCGCAGCGCCAGGCAACCAAGGATGCCGGCCGGATCGCGGGCCTGACGGTCAAGCGCATCATTAATGAGCCGACCGCCGCAGCGCTGGCCTATGGTATGGACAAGAAAGCCGGTGACAGCGTGATAGCAGTTTATGACCTGGGCGGCGGCACATTTGATATTTCCATCATCGAGATCGCGAACGTTGACGGTGAATTCCAGTTTGAAGTGCTGGCGACCAATGGTGACACTTTCCTCGGTGGTGAAGATTTTGACAAACGGGTTATGGATTACCTGGTTGAGGTATTCAAGAAAGAACAAGGCTTCGACCTGCGCAATGATCCACTGGCGTTGCAGCGCCTGAAGGAAGCCGCAGAGCGCGCCAAAATTGAGTTGAGCACCAGCGAACAGACCGAAGTAAACCTGCCCTATATCACAGCGGATGCCAGTGGTCCGAAGCACCTGAACATCAAGTTGACGCGCGCCAAGCTGGAAGCGCTGGTTGAAGACCTGGTGTCTCGCACGATTGGCCCCTGCCGCATCGCGCTGGATGATGCGGGCCTTAAGGTCTCTGATATCCATGACGTGATCCTGGTCGGTGGCCAGACCCGCATGCCCATGGTGCAGAAGGCCGTCGCCGAGTTCTTTGACCGTGAACCCCGCAAGGACGTGAATCCGGACGAAGCAGTGGCGGTTGGCGCTGCTATCCAGGCTGGCGTGCTGTCCGGTGACGTGAAGGACGTTTTGTTGCTGGATGTCACACCCCTGTCCCTGGGTATTGAAACCCTGGGCGGCGTAATGACCAAGCTGATTGAGAAGAACACCACGATCCCCACCAAGGCATCGCAGGTTTTCTCAACCGCGGAAGACAACCAGGCTGCCGTCACGGTGCACGTGCTGCAGGGTGAACGCGAAATGGCTTCAGCCAACAAGTCCCTGGCCCGTTTTGACCTTTCCGGCATTGCGCCGGCCATGCGTGGTATACCCCAGGTCGAAGTGTCATTCGATATCGATGCCAACGGCATCATGCACGTCAGCGCGATCGACAAGGCAACCGGCAAGGAGCAGAAGGTCGAAATCAAGGCGGGTTCCGGCCTGTCCGATGATGAGATTAACCGCATGGTGCAGGATGCCGAGACTCACGCGGAGGAAGACCGTAAGTTCCACGAGTTGGTCACGGCGCGCAACAATGCTGATGCCATGGTCCATGCCACGCGCAGTAGTCTGAAAGAAATGGGTGACAAGCTCAGCGAAGATGATCGTAAGCCGATCGAAAGCGCCATCGAAGCTGTCGAGGAGGCCATTAAGAACGATGACAAGGACGCCATTGAATCCGCGATCGCCAAGCTGACAGAGGCTGCACAGGTGATTTATCAGCAAGCTGCCGAGCAGGCACAGGCTGAGGGCGAAGCCGAAGCACCATCCGGTGATGACGATGTCGTCGACGCCGAGTTCGAAGAAGTGAACGAAGATGCGGACGAAGAAAAGAAAGACGACTGATCACTTCAAGCTTTTGGTACGATGAAAGCCCCGGCCTCCGCCGGGGCTTTTTGTAAGAGGTCGCTTGCGGCCGACAGGCTCATTCGCGGGCAAGCCCGCTCCCACAGGTACAGGTAAGAGGTCGCTCGCGGCCGACAGGCTGGTCGCGCCCAGGAACGCACTTACAATCACCTACAAACCTTGAATTACAGCCCCGTAAACCCCAAAACTGCTGCAGAATAGTTGGAAACCTGGCATGGCCAAACGCGATTACTACGAAATTCTCGGTGTACAGAAGTCGGCGACCGACGATGAGCTGAAAAAAGCTTATCGCCGCCTGGCGATGAAGCATCACCCGGACCGCAATCTGGATGATGAAAATTCACATGAGAAATTCAAGGAGGCCAAGGAGGCGTACGAGATTCTTATGGATTCCGGGAAGCGGTCAGCCTATGACCGCTTTGGACATGCCGGTGTTGATTCGGCAGCCCGGGGGCCGGGAGGTCCCGGTGGATTCCATGGTGATGTAGGCGATATTTTCGGCGATATTTTCGGTGATATTTTTGGCGGCGGCCGCAGGGGTGGTCAGCAGCGCCAGCGGGGGGCTGATTTGCGTTTTTCGCTGGATCTTGACCTGGAAGATGCTGTCCGGGGCTTGACGAAAGAGATCAAGGTACCCACCCTGGGCAAGTGCAAAACCTGTGACGGCAGCGGCGCCAAAGATGGCAAGAAGGAAACCTGCAGCACCTGTGGTGGAGTTGGCCAGGTGCGCATGCAGCAGGGTATTTTCTCGGTTCAGCAAACCTGTCCGGCATGCCGTGGTGCAGGGCAGCGGATCAGCAATCCCTGTCCCGCTTGTCATGGTCAGGGCAGGGTCCGCGAAACCCGGACACTTTCTGTGAAAATCCCCGCCGGAGTGGATAGCGGAGACCGGATTCGCCTGTCGGGTGAGGGTGAAGCGGGTATGGCAGGTGCTGCCGCCGGTGACCTGTATGTCGAAGTACGTGTCAGGCCGCACGGGATATTTGAACGTGATGGGGATGAACTGTACTGCGAAGTCCCGATTGTCTTCACCCTCGCAGCGATGGGGGGTGAATTGGAAATTCCAACGCTGAACGGCCAGGTCAAGCTCAAAATTCCCCAGGAAACACAGACTGGCCGAATGTTCCGCTTGAAGGGCAAGGGCGTGAAGTCCGTTCGCAGTCATCGTACCGGCGACTTGATGTGCCGCGTTGTGGTCGAGACGCCTGTCAAGCTGACACGCGAGCAAAGAGATTTACTGAAACAGTTCGAACAGTCTTACACCAACGACAATACGGTTCACAATCCGCGGGCTCACTCCTGGCTGAAAGGTGTCCGCGAATTCTTTGACCGTATGACGTCATGATTAGCCTGCTTGGGATTAGTCAGCCAGGGAGGTTTTGATGTTACATATAACAATCCACGGTTCGGGCCGGATGGCAAAAGCAATCTCAATCGCTGCAGCTTCACAGGACGAGGTGTTCATCACGGCGACTGTCGCACCCGAGGCTCCGGACTGGGAAAGTCACAACCCGCATTTCTTTTCACTCGACGAACTACCGGCCCTGCCAGCCCTGTTGATTGATTTCACGCTGCCGGCGGGGACCCGCAAGGCTGCCGAATGGTGCGCAGAAAACGACGTTGCCCTGCTGAGCGGCGTCACTGGTCTGCCGGCAGACGTAAAAGCAGCTTTATTGACTGCAGCCGAAAGGGTGCCGGTCCTCTGGTCTCCCAACCTGAGCCTGGGTATCAACCTGCTGGCTGAACTGGCAAAGCAGGCGGCCGCCGTACTTGACCCGCAAACCCGGGTCGAAATCGAGGATATCCATCACCAGTGGAAAAAAGACGCTCCCTCGGGCACAGCCCTGATGCTGGGCGATACAATTACTGCCCAACGAGGTGGTGCAGGCGGTGAGATTGATTACTCATCGATCCGGGAGGGTGAGATCATCGGGGAGCACAAGATCACTTTCCATATGGCGGGTGAAGAATTCGACCTGGTGCACCGTGCGCACGACCGTCGCATCTACGCGCTAGGTGCGCTGGCGGCTGGGAAATGGCTGGTCGGACAGCCTGCCGGCCTGTATTCGGCATCGGACTGGCTTACGAGCCTTAATAGTTAGACAAGGCGGGCGGGCTTCGATAAAATTTGAATGCTTAGAACATGACTCGCAGCATCTCGGCGCTTGCGGCACAGAACGACTGAATTTCTAAGCGGGAACAGCGCAGGCTTTCCCGTTTTGCATATCTGGAGAATGGTGTTTTGACTGATCAGGCAGTGCTGGCTTTGGAAGACGGCAGTATTTTCCACGGCCGGAGTATCGGCGCCAGTGGTGAGACGACTGGTGAAGTGGTTTTCAATACGGCCATGACCGGTTATCAGGAAATCCTGACCGATCCATCTTATGCTCGCCAACTGGTCACGCTTACTTATCCGCATATCGGCAATACCGGCTGCAACCCCGAAGATGATGAATCCGGACAAACCATGGCGGCCGGGCTGATCGTGCGCGATTGCCCGGACCTGCACAGTAACTGGCGTGCTACGGAAAGCCTTCCCGACTACCTTCGAAGAAATGGACTCGTTGCCATTGACGGCATCGATACACGCCGGTTGACGCGCATCCTGCGTGAAAAAGGAGCCCAGGGTGGTGCAATCGTTGCAGGTGCTGATGTCAATGCCGATGCGGCCGGAGATGAACAGGCATTGAAACTGGCACGCTCTTTCCCGGGCATGAAAGGCATGGACCTGGCGCGCGAAGTCACCACCGAAGAAAGTTACGAATGGTCTGAGGGTAGCTGGGACCTGGATAAAGTGGCCTGGAATGAAGTGACGCCCAGGCGACACATCGTCGCCTACGACTTTGGCGTGAAACGCAACATCCTCCGCATGCTGGCAGACCGGGGGTGCCGCATTACCGTCGTTCCGGCAACAACATCAGCGGAAAAGGTGATGGCCCTGCAACCGGATGGTGTCTTCCTGTCAAACGGTCCCGGTGATCCTGAGCCCTGTGAATATGCAATCAGGTCGATTCGCGAACTGATTAGCAGGAAGGTACCGCTGTTCGGCATTTGTCTCGGCCATCAGTTGCTGGGCCTGGCTGCCGGCGCGAAAACCATGAAAATGAAATTCGGCCACCACGGGGCCAATCACCCCGTACAGGACCTGGCAAGCGGCAAGGTCATGATCACCAGCCAGAATCATGGTTTCGCAATCGATGAAAGCAGCTTGCCAGAAAATGTGAATCTTACGCACCGGTCCTTATTTGACGACTCCCTCCAGGGCATCCAATTGACCAACGCACCGGCCTTCGGTTTCCAGGGACACCCCGAAGCCAGCCCCGGCCCCCACGACATCTCCGGCCTGTTTGATCGATTCATCGAAAACATTGATGAAAAAATGGCATCAGGAAATGTGACTGTGCTCAGAGAGGCTTGAAGAACAAAAAATGCCAAAAAGAACAGACATTAAAAGCGTATTGATCATTGGTGCTGGGCCGATTGTGATTGGTCAGGCTTGCGAGTTTGATTACTCGGGAGCACAGGCCTGCAAAGCGCTGCGGGAGGAGGGTTACCGGGTCATCCTGGTAAATTCGAATCCGGCGACGATCATGACGGACCCGGAGACCGCGGATGCAGTATACATCGAGCCCATTGAATGGCGGACCGTGGCGCAGATCATCGCGAATGAGAGGCCGGACGTATTGCTGCCCACCATGGGCGGGCAGACCGCGCTGAACTGCGCCCTGGACCTGGTGCGTGAAGGCGTGCTGGAGAAATATGGGGTTGAAATGATCGGTGCTTCGCGCGAAGCGATCGATATGGCGGAAGATCGTGAGCAGTTTCGACAGGCCATGTTGGATATCGGTATGGAAGTTCCCGGCGCCGCTATCGCCCACAGCATGGAAGAAGCACTGCAACAGCAGGACTCCATTGGATTCCCCACCATTATCCGGCCCTCCTTCACCATGGGTGGTTCCGGGGGTGGTATTGCCTACAACCGCGAGGAATTCGAGGAAATCGTCAATCGTGGTCTGGAATTATCACCGACCACCGAGGTCCTGTTGGAAGAATCCGTGCTGGGCTGGAAAGAATTCGAGATGGAGGTGGTGCGTGACCACAAGGACAATTGCATCATCATTTGTTCCATCGAGAATATTGATCCAATGGGCATTCACACCGGTGATTCCATTACCGTGGCCCCGGCCCAGACCCTGACGGACAAGGAATACCAGCGCCTGCGGGACGCTTCGATTGCCATACTGCGTAAAATCGGTGTGGATACCGGTGGATCCAATGTCCAGTTTGCCATTAATCCCGACAGTGGGCGTATCGTGATCATCGAAATGAACCCCCGGGTGTCGCGTTCATCGGCCCTGGCATCCAAGGCCACGGGTTTTCCCATCGCCAAGGTGGCTGCGAAACTGGCGGTAGGTTACACCCTGGATGAATTACGCAACGAGATCACCGGAGGCGCCACACCCGCTTCTTTCGAGCCGGCCATTGATTATGTGGTTACCAAAATTCCCCGGTTTGCTTTTGAGAAATTCCCCGCTGCAAATGCCACGCTGACCATCCAGATGAAGTCGGTGGGTGAAGCCATGGCGATTGGCCGGACCTTCCAGGAATCCATGCAAAAAGCACTGCGCAGCCTGGAAACCGGGCGCGACGGTTTCAATGAAATCCTGGAGGGCGATGAGCCGGAAATCCGCCAGGCCAACCTGCAACGTGAACTGCGTGAAGCAGGGGCTGAGCGCATCCTCTACGTGGCTGATGCATTTCGTGAAGGCAACAGTCTTGATGACATTCACGAGATGACAAAAATCGACCCCTGGTTCCTGGCCCAGATAGAAGACCTGGTACACAGCGAAGACAACATTCGCGGCTGTACGCTGGAGTCCTTGCAAAAAGAACAGTTGTGGAGGCTGAAACGCAAGGGATTCTCGGACAGCAGGATCGCCACTCTGGTAAATGAGCCCGAATCACGCGTCAGGGAGCATCGTCATGCGCTGGGAATCCGCCCGGTTTACAAACGGGTCGACACCTGTGCGGCGGAATTCGCGACATCGACGGCCTATCTGTACTCCACTTACGAGGAAGAATGCGAAGCAGAGCCCACTGAGCGCAAAAAAATCATGGTGTTGGGCGGTGGCCCGAACCGAATCGGGCAGGGGATTGAATTCGACTATTGCTGCGTACACGCCGCGTTGGCGCTGCGCGAAGACGGCTATGAAACCATCATGGTTAATTGCAATCCCGAAACCGTCTCCACTGACTACGATACTTCCGACCGGCTCTATTTCGAACCGTTGACGCTGGAAGATGTGCTGGAAATCGTACACAAGGAATCTCCCACCGGCGTCATCGTGCAGTTTGGCGGACAGACGCCGCTCAAACTGGCGCGGCACCTGGAAGCGGCCAGTGTTCCGATTATCGGCACCACGCCGGATTCCATCGACCTGGCAGAAGACCGCGAGCGGTTCCAGCAGCTAATCCAACGCATCGGTCTGAAACAGCCCCCAAACCGGACCGCGACCAGCGTGGAGCAGGCTGTGGGCCTGGCGGAAGAGATTGGTTATCCACTGGTGGTGCGCCCATCGTATGTACTGGGTGGCCGTGCCATGGATATTGTTCATGCCGAGGACGAGTTGCGGCGTTACATGCGCGACGCGGTACAGGTTTCATACGACTCACCGGTCCTGCTCGACCGCTTTTTGGATCACGCCAGGGAAGTCGATGTGGACGCCATCTGCGACGGCGAAGATGTGCTGATTGGCGGCATGATGGAGCATATCGAACAAGCCGGCGTGCATTCGGGCGATTCCGCCTGTTCCATTCCCCCTTATTCCCTGTCCAGCGAGGTTCAGGCCGAGATGCGCGAGCAGATGCGCCTGATGGCGCTGGAGTTGGGTGTGATTGGCTTGATGAATACCCAGTTTGCCGTGCGCAGGGATGAGGTTTTCGTGCTCGAAGTCAATCCCCGGGCTTCCCGTACGGTACCTTTTGTGTCGAAGGCGACGTCGGTCCCCCTGGCAGGGATTGCAGCCAGGGTAATGGCTGGAAAAACACTTAAAGAACAAGGTTATACAAAAGAAATAATACCTAATTTCTATTCTATCAAAGAAGCGGTCTTTCCGTTTATCAAGTTCCCCGGCGTCGATCCGATCCTGGGTCCGGAAATGCGTTCCACGGGTGAGGTAATGGGCATTGGCTGGAGCTTCGGCGGCGCACGGGCCAAGTCCATGAAAGCCGCCGGTTACGGATTGCCAAGCCCCGGAAAGGCTTTCTTGAGCGTCCGGGATGCTGACAAGGAGGTTCTGACCCCCATTGCCAGGGAATTAATTGGCCGCGGCTACCAGTTGGTTGCTACAAGCGGTACGGCCAGGTTCCTGAATGAACATTCCATAGAGTGTGAATCGATCAACAAGGTGATGGAAGGCCGCCCGCACGTGGTTGACCTGATCAAGAACGATGAAATCAACTTCATCGTCAATACCACCGAAGGGGCCCAGGCAATTTCAGACTCGTTCTCTATCCGCCGGGAGGCTTTACAGCGTAAAATAAGCTATACGACAACTATCGCCGGTGGCAGGGCCACCCTTCGTGCACTCGACCACGAAGAAGATTACACGGTACACAGCCTGCAGCAACTCCACAGGGGGTTGGAGGCTTAACAGTTTTCCAGGATTAAACATGACAAGACATCCATTGACGAAAGAGGGCGCAGAGCGTTTGCGTGAAGAGTTGGCCCGGCTGAAAAAGGTCGACAGGCCGGAAATCATTGCAGCGATTGCCGAGGCACGCGCTCACGGCGATCTGAAAGAGAACGCCGAATATCATGCCGCACGGGAGCAGCAGGGCTTTACCGAGGGAAGAATTCAGCATCTGACGGCGACGCTTTCCGGCGCCCATGTGATTGATGTCGCCACATTGAACGCAGGCCCCAGGGTTGTTTTCGGCGCCACGGTAACCTTGTCTGACGAGGAAACTGCCAAGGAGATCACCTACCAGATCGTGGGTGACCTGGAAGCTGATATCAAGCACAACCGCATTGCGGTGAGTTCACCGATCGCCCGGGCTTTGATCGGCCAGGAGGAAGGTGATGTCGTTGTTGTGCGTGCGCCGGTTGGCGATCGTGAATACGAAATTGTAAGTGTCGAATACATTTGACGAACTCCAGACCCATAAAAACCATCACGGTACTGGCCCAGGGTTTGCAGCCGCTGGCGTGCGCCGCGGACGATAAAAAGCGCTACCCGGCACTGGAAACACTGCTTTCCCGGGGAAGCCACTTCCGGGCGGAGAGTAAAAGTCCTGATCATTTCAGGTTCAAACTGTTTGGAATAGAGCCGGAAGGCGAATTGCCGATCGCGTCCCTGACCCGGGCTGCCGACCAGGGAGAGAAGCCCGGACAAAATCAATACTGGCTCAGGCTGGATCCGGTAACGCTGTGGGCTGATATGGCCAGGGTGGTCATGACCAGCCACGGCTTTGCCGACCTGGATGAATATGAACGGAACGAAGTTGAAAACGTGGTGCGCGCAGTTCTGCGTGAAGAAGGCATAGTTCTGCATTCAGACCACCCGGAGCGCTGGTGCATCGCCCTGGGTGAGCCGCTGGAATTCGGCTTTGCGCCCCTGGAGGATGCGCTGGGTATGGACATGGCAGAGGTCTTACCGGAACAGCCGGAATCTCTTCACTGGCGCCGCATCATGAATGAAATCCAGATCGCGCTGCACGCAAGCTCCGTAAACGTGCGCCGCCGGCAAAATGGCCAGCAGCCCATCAATTCTGTCTGGTTCTGGGGTGGGGGATTCATCCCGAATATTGGCAAACAAGGAGTTTTCAACACGGTCTATTCCGATAATCCGGTAACCCGCGGCCTGGCTATCATCAGTGATTACCGGCTCAGGAAGCAGACCGAAGCTGAGGAAGTAAAATTCAGCCATGACGGCCAATCTGTACTGGTGGATTGGTCCGTGAGGTCCCATGATTCGAAACAGGAATTGGATCGCCTTGAACTTTTTGTGAAGCGATTACTGGGCAAGGTGCAGGGCGGGTCGATAGAACTTGTGTTGTATTGTGGAAAAAGCCAGGGGTGGCGTTATGAACGCAGTTCCGGCAGGAGATTCTGGCGTTACCGCCGCCCGCTGGGCAAAAATTGTTTTTCCAGTTTGCCTGCATGACCCGGCAAGCCACCATTCGCCAGCGCCCGGTTTATATCGATAAGAGTCCCATCGCCGAAAACTCCGCCAATGAAAATCGCATAAGGGAAAACCACGCCGATGAAAACCGGCTGGGTGATGACATGCACCCGGTACTCCGGCGCATCCTGCTGGCGCGTGGAATCACGCGACCGGAGGAACTGGCGCTTGATCTTCGTAGCATGCTTCCACCCGGAGGCTTGTCCGGGATAGACGGGGCGGCTGAACTGGTGGCCGACGCCGTTATGCAAGGCAAGCGTATTCTCATTGTTGGTGATTTCGATGCAGATGGCGCAACCGGTACAGCGGTGGCCATTCTTTCGCTCCGGGCGATGGCTTGTGAGCAGCTTGATTTTCGCGTCCCGAACCGCTTTGAATTCGGCTACGGGCTGAGCGTTCCGCTGGTGAATACGCTAGGCGACAATCCCCCGGAATTGCTGATTACCGTGGATTCCGGAATCTCTTGCAATGACGGTGTAGCCAGAGCGCGTGAACTGGGCTGCCAGGTAATCGTGACCGATCATCATCTGCCGGGTGAGCGCATCCCGGATGCTGACGCCATCGTTAACCCCAATTGTGAGGGGGATGCTTTCCCCAGCAAGGCCATGGCGGGTGTTGGCGTGATTTTTTACCTGATGACGGTGGTGCGCAGCGTATTACGGGATAAGGGCTGGTTTTCCGGGCGGCGTAAAGAACCCAATCTCGCCCAGTTCCTCGACCTGGTCGCGCTGGGGACCGTGGCCGACCTGGTTCCACTGGATCACAATAACCGTGTGCTGGTCCGCCAGGGACTGGAGCGCATCCGGCGTGGACTGGCCCGGCCCGGGCTGATGGCCTTGCTGCGCCTGGGAAAGCGGGATTACCGTTATGCAAAAGCAGCGGACCTGGGCTTCGCAGTCGGACCGCGGCTGAATGCGGCCGGACGTCTTGAGGATATGGCAACAGGTATCCGTTGCCTGCTCAGTGGTGATTCGAACGACGCCATGCGAATGGCCGGCCAGCTCGATGAGCTGAACCAGCAGCGCAAAGGCATGCAGGAAAAGATGCAGGCCGAAGCCATGCAGCAGTTGGGTTCTTTGCTGGATTCACTCAGGGAGCAGGCCTTGCCCCAGGCGCTGTGCCTGTTCGATAAGTCATGGCACCAGGGAATCGTTGGGCTGGTGGCTTCCCGGGTAAAGGACGCGGTTCACCGGCCGGTGATTGCCTTCGCGCCTGAAGCCGAAGGCGCTACGCTGCTGAAGGGTTCGGCCCGATCCGTCAAGGGGCTGCATATCCGGGATGTGCTGGCCTGGGTTGATTCCCAAAACCCCGGATTGATGCAGGCGTTTGGTGGTCATGCCATGGCCGCTGGTCTTACGCTGGAGGCGGAGCACCTGGAGGAGTTCAAACAATCGCTTGGCCTTGCAGTGGATGCCGTTCTGGGTGGGGCCAGCCTGACCGCCGAGATTCTGACCGACGGAGAACTGCCGGCGACGGATATTTCGCTGGACATGGCGAAATCACTTGAAAACCTGGGCCCCTGGGGTCAGCGGTTTGCAGAGCCGGTGTTTGATGGCCGTTTCGAAGTAATAGATCACCGCGTGGTCGGTGGATCTCACCTCAAAATGATCGTCAGGCCGATTGACGGCAGTGAAGAAGTAGATGCCATTGCATTTAACCGGATGCCGGAAGACCTGCCCGAAAGTGGCCCCGTGCGTTTGCTGTATCGCCTGGACATCAACCGCTGGCAAGGCAGGGAAGAGTGCCAGTTAATGGTCGATCATATCGTTTTGTAGGGAGGTTGATATGAAATCTTTATTACTTAAATCACTTTATTTTTTCCTGCTTCTGGGCCTGTCTTTTGGCGCATTTTCAGATGGAACACCTCCAACCATGCGGGTGGACTATTACCACAGCGGCAATGCCGATATGGAGATGTTCAGCCTGCACCAGGTGGTGATTGAACCGCTGCCCTGGCCGGGCAACCCCAACAAGGCGCTCGATACCACTCAGCGCGGTTACTTCATGTTTCAGGTGGAAGACCCCGAAAGCGGAGAGGTGCTCTATTCACGTGGGTTCTCCTCAATCTTCCAGGAATGGCAGTCTACCGGTGAAGCCCGGCAGATGAACCGCAGCTTTCACGAATCCGTGCGCTTTCCGAAACCGGATAAGCCCGTTCGTCTGCGCATTTTCAAGCGCAATGAAGCGCAGGGGTTTGACAGCATCTGGACGGCTGAAATTGATCCGGATGACATGCTGGTCGTCCGCGCCCATGCTCCTGCTCCGTCTGCGGTATTGAAATTGCACGTCAGTGGCGCGCCCTCCGGCAAAGTCGACCTGGTGATTCTCGGTGATGGTTACACCGCCAGGGAAGCGGAAAAGTTTGCGGCGGATGCCCGGCGATTGACTGATGCTTTGTTTACCTATTCGCCCTTCAGGGAGCGCGCCGGAGATTTCAACGTGTGGGGAATCAACCCTCCAGCCGTTGAATCGGGGGTGAACCGGCCTTCCAATGGCACGTTCCGTTATAGCCCGTCCGGCACCACCTACGACGCCTTCCGGGCTGAGCGCTACATTCTGGCTTTCGATAACCTGGGCATGCGGCGCATCCTGCAGCACACACCTTACGAATTCATCGTCATTCTCGGCAATTCCAACACCTACGGCGGTGGGGGCATCTATGGTCTTTACAGCACGGTAGCGGCCGACAGCGAGTGGTCGGAATACCTCCTTGTGCACGAGTTTGGCCATCATTTTGCCGCTTTGGCAGATGAGTACTACACGTCGGATGCCGTGTACGAGCCAAGCACAGACCGGCCGGAACCCTGGGAGCCCAACGTGACCGCCTTGCACGATCCCGCCCGGCTCAAGTGGGGCCGCCTGGTAAAGGAAGGAACCCCTCTGCCGACGGATTGGCCCAAGGAAGCTTTTGAAGCATTCCAGCGCGAGAACCAGGCCCGGCGTGCGCAGTTAAGGGCCGAGAATCGGCCCGAATCAGAAATGAACCAACTCTTTCGCAGTGAGCAGGAATGGGTAAGGAATTTGTTCGCCCAATACCCGGCCACCAATTCAGTGGTCGGTGCTTTCGAAGGCGCCAACTATGCGGCCAGTGGTTACTTCCGCTCCGAGATGAACTGCATCATGTTTAGCCGTGAGGATGCTTTCTGCCAGGTGTGCAGTGCTGCGGTGGAGGAGATGATTGATTTGTATACCGAGGCTGAATGAACGTGCGGCTGAACCTTTTTCGCAGACATCCGTTCCCGGGTTCCAGGAAATTCTTTACCCTGGCTGGATTCCTGACAGTCTCGCCCGGATTTCATCCGCCAGTTCAACAGGTGCGTTCCAGTGTGGCTTGACGGTGGAAATGGTGATGTAACCTTCCAGGTGGGCGCGGACGTCTCCGGATTCCAGCTGAGGTTGTTCCGGATCTACGCCCGGATAGTAGCGGGGGATGACGTGCCCGGTTTCGTCGCAGTGGTCGTAGCCGAGTTCGATCATGTGCCCGTTTGATACTTCAGGATAGAACACCCCCTTGATATCGCCTTTGGGCAATGCCGGGTAGTTGATGTTGAGCAGGACCCCCGGAGGAAGCAAACCTTGATCCGGAATTGCGGATGACTGCAGCGATTCAATAAGAGTGCAGGTAAATTCAGCGGCTGGATCAAGTACGTCATGGGTGCTGGGGAAGCGCGGTGCATGGTTGTACTCATGGAATAACATCCCTGCTGAAACGGCAATGGCCGGGAAGCCGTTGATCAGCGCCATGACGGCGGCGCCAATGGTTCCCGAGGCGTGCAAACCTGTACCCAGGTTGGGGCCGAAATTAATACCGGACAGGACCAGGTCGGGTGGCTCATCCCCAAGCAGATGGCGCAGCCCAACGAGCACCGTGTCTGCCGGCATGGCGTCCAGGTGCCAGCTATTCTCGTCGAGTTGCTGCAGGGCAATACTACGGTGGGGAGTCGTGCACATGGCGGTTGCACTCTGTTCCTTGCTCGGTGCTACCATGGTGACGCGGTGGCCGTGCGCGTTCAGGGCATGATGGAGCGCCCGGATACCCGGAGCTTCGTGTCCGTCATCATTGGTCAAGAGAATGTGCACAAGGTCAGTCTAACTCAAAAATGCAGAGAGGATTTTACGGTTTCCGATGCGCTTGGTAGCATAGCAGCGATCCCGCTGTAAGAGGTCGCTTGCGGCCGACCGGTTTGATAACAGCTTGCGCCCAATTGACAATCGCAGTTCGCGCCCAAGGACGCTCTTACAGCAAGAGACGCTCTTACAGAAAGAGGATAATTCATGGATGTAAGAAACAAAGTCGCCATTGTAACCGGTGGCGCACATGGCATAGGCAGGGCCTTGTGCCGGGCCCTTCATTTCGAAGGCTGCCGGGTGGTGGTGGCCGACCTGGATATGGAGGCTGCCGTCGTAGTCGCAGCCGAAGTCGATGGCCTGCCGCTGAAAATGGACGTAACCCGTGAGGAGGACATCGTCGCCGCTGTCGACCGGGTGGAACAGGAAATGGGGCCGGTCGAACTGTTTGTATCCAATGCCGGCGTCGGTTTTGGCGATGGCCCGGAAGGCGCAGCTTCCGCTACGAATGATATTTGGCGAACCTGCCTGGACATTCATTTGATGGCGCATGTCTATGCTGCACGCGTTCTGGTGCCTCGCATGATCAAAAAGGGGGGGGGCTGCCTGGTCAATGTCTCCTCGGCCGCCGGCATGCTATGCCAGATCGGCGATGCTGCTTACACCGCCAGCAAGCATGCGGCGGTAGGGTTTGCTGAATCCCTGGCTATCACCCACGGTGATGACGGCATCCAGGTCTGTCTGGTTTGCCCACAGGCTGTGGCAACCCGCCTTATCGGTATCGACGAAGACACCGAAATCGAGGATGGCGCTGGTGGATTTGGCGGTAATGATGTGGATGGTGATTTTCTTGCCCTCTTTCTTGCCTTGCGAGTAGATGGATCCGCAAAATATTCCGGCAGAACGGTAAGTCACTTTACGCAACCGGGGAAAACGGTTTTCCACAAACTCTGCAAGGCAGCTGTCTTTTGCAACAACCAGGCTGCTGATAGTTGTGTCGCCTTCCCTATCCTCAAAAAAACCTGCCGGCAGGGACTGCTGCCTGTCGTTCTGCTCCAGTTTTTCCCGCAGTCCTTGCAGTAACCCCAGAGTGTACGATCTTTTCAGACGGCCGATGAC
>JAIVWI010000051.1:0-17096 GCA_048636595.1 Oceanospirillum sp.
TGCCATCGCCTGCTTCGACGATCTCGAGCTCCGTGCCCGGTAGCACGAGCCCTACCGAGCCGGCTTTATGGATGCCATCCAGGGGATTGAAACTGATAACCGGGCCAGATTCAGACTGGCCGTAACCCTCCAGCACCGGTGCGCCTGTCGCATCTTCCCACTTCTGCAACAAAACAGCCGGTAACGGCGCAGATCCCGAATAACTCAGAGACAGGTCCGGAAAATTCATATCCGCAAATTGCGTATCGGACATCAGGCCGATGAATACCGTCGGGCTGCCGGCCAGGATCGAAATATGTTCGCCGGCCAGCAAAGCAAATGTCGCATCGGGTGTGTAGCGCGGCAGTATCACCAGGGTTGCGCCGGCGTAGACCGCATTGTGCAGGCACATGGCAACGCCGTAGATGTGGAACAGCGGTAATATGCAAAGGATACGCTCGCCATGGGTCGCAGTGGGCAACAGCGCTTCCCGCTGGCTTATGTTCATCGCTATATTGCGATGACTGAGATTAACGCCTTTCGATACGCCGGTCGTACCGCCGGTATATTGCAAGGTCGCCAACCCTTCTGGTCGCGGCAGCGGCTCGGGCAGAACCCCGCCGGTGGCATCGGCCCCTCTCCGTCCGGCGGCGGGCCCGAGTTGGATTATATACGGAAGGTCCAGATTCCTGGTGGCATCAGCTACTGTCCGGCAGGTCTGGTCGTCATGGAGCAGCACGTGAGCTTGGGCGTCGGCGAGTATCGGTTGCAGTTCCGAAGCAGTGTACAGCGGGTTCAGCGGTACGGCCTGGGCGCCAGCGGCATGGGAGGCGAACATCGCGATACAAATATCCACGGAATTTCCCATCAGCAAAGCAACCCGTTCGCCAGACGCACCGAGCTCGCGCAGCTCGGATGCGAACCCGGAAACTGCAGCAAAGTACTCCTTGTAAGTCAGGCGGTCTGTGCCGCAGACCAGTGCTTCCCGATCGGGCCAGCGCTCGGCCGCATCTGCGAGCATATGCACGACAGTTGGGTGGGTATGGGGCAAGGTAGTCATGGATCGTACTCAAATCTCACTGAACACATCATCAGCGACTGCGTCCAGGTTTTTTACGCCGGCGAGAATCTGTCGTTCCAGCCAGCCGGATTCAGGCATCAGTTGCTCAGCGAAAAATGCGGCAGTGCTGCGTTTGTTCTGATGCAGCGCCGAGTCACCGGTCGCGGCGTCAGCCATCCTAAGCCACATCCAGCCACTGCCGATCAATCCGGCCAGTTTCAGAAACGGTGTCGCGGCGGCCGCGCTGTCACGTGGGTCCAGCGTTGGCTGTAACAGGTGCTGCGCACAACGCTCCAGTGTTTTCAGCCCAGCCGTCAAAGCTTGATGTATCGACACGGTATGCGGTCGGTCCGCCGTGCGCGTCAGGTCCGCGCTGATATGCTCGACGAATAATTGCAATCGCTGCCCGTCATCCCGTATCAGCTTGCGCGATACCAGGTCCAATGCCTGGATACCGTTGGTGCCTTCGTAGATGGCTCCAACGCGCACATCGCGCACGTACTGTTCGACTCCTGTTTCGTGCACGTAACCGTAACCGCCGTGCACCTGCATACTCAGGTTACTGACTTCAGTACCCGCCTCGGTTGCGCAAGCCTTGCAGATCGGCAACAGCCAGTCTGCCAGTGTGCCGGCTGCATGGCGCCGGTCAGCGTCAGGATCGTGTTCGGCCAGGTCGAGTTGGCGTGCAGCCTCCAGCGTCAGGGCGCGCAGGCCCTCAGTACGGGCGCGCATCGTCATCAGCATGCGGCGCACGTCGGGGTGGCGGATGATAGCAACCGGCGGTGCATCGGACGGCCCGCCCTGGTGGCGCTCTTGTGCGTAACGCAACGCCTGCGCAGTCGCGGCGCCGGCTATCGCAACACCCTGCAGCGCAACCTCGAGGCGCATCGTGTTCACCATGGTGAACAGGCTGACCAGGCCGCGGCCCTCCGCCCCGATCCGCCAGGCCATCGCGTCGTCGAATTCGAGCACGCAGGTCGGCGATCCTTTCAGGCCCATTTTGTGCTCGATCGATTGCACGCGGATGCCGTTCGAACGCGCTGGCGATTCGTTTGTATACAGTTTCGGCACCAGGAACAGACTGGTGCCGCGTGTGCCCGGGGCGGCGTCAGGCGTACGTGCAAGCACCATGTGGGCGATCTGTGGTGTGAGTTCGTGATCGCCGTAGCTGATCCAGATTTTGCTGCCACTGACACGAAAGGTACCGTCGCCGGCCGGTATCGCCTGCGTCTGAATCCGTCCAACATCGGATCCAGCCTGCGGTTCCGAAATGCAGATCGTCGCGGCTGTTTCGCCGGCCACAAGCGCGGGCACAAATTGTTCGATCAGGGCTGGTGTGGCGTGTTCCAGCAGCAGTCGCGCGCCGGCACGTGACATCAGCGGCAGCATACAGAAGCTCATGCAGGCGCCGTTGGTCATTTCAGCGAATGCCGCCTGCAGGAGGCGGGGCAATGCCTGACCGCCGTACGCCATTGGCAGGTCGATTCCCAGCCAGCCATCCTGGCGCAATGTGTCCCAGGCGCGGTGAAAGATTTCCGGCAGCAGGACCCGGCCGTCCTGCAGCCGGGCACCCTCGAGATCACCGATCGCGTTTGCCGGTGCAAGCTTCTGCTCCGCGAAACGGGCTCCTTCTTCGAGAACACCGCGCACGATGTCACGGTCTGCGTGGGCGAAGTCCGGCAGATTAAACAGCTCCTCGATTTGCAGGACGTCGTCCAACAGGAATTGCAGGTCCGCCAATGGTGCACGATAGTGGCTCACCGGCACTCGCCTTCATGACTGTGTCCAAGGTACCTTTCCATCGCAAATAAGATGTCGCCGTTGTAGTTTGAAACAGTGAACTGAATTCAGCCAGACGAACCAGCCGGAACTATTATATACTTAAACTAGTTTGACCACGAGCGTCGTAATGTGCACACATTTCGGCGATTTTGACTTCAGGTGCAGCTTACGCACGCCGTGGATAATCAAGCAAGTTCAAACCTGAGGGATTTAATGTGGGATTTCGAATAGGTGTCGATGTAGGCGGTACATTTACTGATTTCCTGGTAGCTGCCGACGATGGCAAGGCCCGCATTTACAAGACCTCGACCACCGGCGCGAATCCCGCCGAAGGGTTCTTTCGGGGCCTGGAAAAAGCCGCCGCCGACAATTCGATGAGTTTGCCGGAGTTTCTGGCACAGGTGGGCACGATCGTCCACGGCACGACGATAACAACGAACACTGTACTGACCAGTACGGGTGCGATCACCGGCTTTGTGACAACCCATGGATTTCGAGATGTCCTGAACATGCGCCGCGGCCTGAAAGAGCGGCAGTTCGAAAAGTATGCGCCCCCCCCACCGCTGGTACCGCGGCATCTGATCCGGACCGTGAAAGAACGCGTGACCGTCGACAGCACGGTTATGACGCCGTTGGATGAGGATGACGTGCGGGCTGCGGCTGCCTACTTCCGGGAGCAAAACGTCGAGGCCATCGCAGTATCGTACTTGTGGTCGTTCCGGAATCCAGCGCACGAAGAGCGCACCCGCGAAATTCTGCAGCAGGAATTGCCAGGTATCTACGTGTCAATCTCGACCGAGATTTTGCCACAGATCCGCGTATATGAACGCCACAGCACAACGGTGCTGAACGCCTACGTCGGTCCGGTATTGACAAATTACCTGTCAAGCCTCGAGCAGGAACTCGCCAAACAGGGTTTCGCCGGCACCTTGCTGATTATGCAGTCGAACGGCGGCGTCATGTCGCCGCAAGTCGCGCAGCGTTTCGCATCGAATACATTGCTGTCTGGCCCGGCCGGGGCGCCGCAGGCCGGTATTTTCTACGGCAGTGGCAATCACTTCAGTGACCTGATCACCGTTGACATGGGAGGTACTTCATTCGACATTGCGCTGATCAAAAACGCTACGCCCATCGTCACCCAGGATGGCTCGATTGGAGAGCACCGCTTAGCGTCGCCAATTCTGGATATTCACACCATTGGAGCGGGTGGTGGCTCGATCGCGTCGGTCGATGGCGGTGGGCTGCTGGCCGTCGGGCCGGCCAGTGCTGGCGCACAGCCAGGACCTGCCTGCTACGGCCGGGGTGGTGAACTGCCGACGGTGACGGATGCGGACCTGGTTCTGGGTTATCTGGACGTGGAGTCCTTCGAGGGGGGCGAACTGGAGGTCGATTTCGGCGCGGCACAAGCCGCGATCGAGGAGCATGTGGCAAAGCCATTGAACATGGATCTTGTGGCTGCTGCGAAGGGGATCTACGATTTTGTGAATGCCAACATGGCTGCTGCCTTGAGTGTGGTCTCGGTGCAGCGCGGCTACGACCCCCGCGAATTCGTGCTGATCGTCGCCGGTGGCGCCGGTCCGATTCATGCTGTGCCAATCGCCCGTGAACTCGAAATTCCCCTGATACTGGTGCCACGGGAGTCTTCCGTGTTTTGCGCGGCCGGTATGCTCATCTCTGATCTGCAACACGACTATGTGCGTACCCACGCGCGCGATATCGATCAGGTGGACCGCAAGGAAGTGGACCGCCTCTACCGGGAAATGTCCGAGGCTGCAAATCAAACGCTGGTCGAAGAAGGCATTAGCAGTGACCGGGTGGATATCCGTTTCAGCGCCGATCTCCACTACATCGGGCAGTTCCACGAAGTCGAGGTGCCGGTACCGGCTGCGTTGTCGATGTCCGTAAAGGATCTCGAGGCCGTTGTCGAAGCATTTCACCAGCGGCACGACACACTCTATGGCTACGCTATGCGCGGCACACCGGTCGAGCTGATCAATCTGCGCGTAACCGCACGCGGCATAACAGAAAAGCCGGATCTCATGCATCGCGCGGCCGCGCATGAACCTCTGGAAAAGGTGTTGCTCAAGCGGCGGCCTGTCTGTTTCGATGGTGAATTCGTCGATACGCCCGTTTACGACGGCTTGCGACTTCACGCTGGTAATCGAATCACCGGTCCAGCGATCATTGCACAGCCAACGACCACCATCGTCGTTCCGCCGGATTTCGAGCTGAGCTGCGATGATTTCGACAATTATCTGATTTATCAACAAGACCAGGACCTCGCAGAACTCCGTGCGCGGTTGTCCGGCGGGAGTTGAGTCATGTCAACAACGGTAGATCGCATCCAGGTATCCGTAATCGGCAACCGCCTTGATGCCATAAGTAAAGAAATTGGACAGACCATGTTGCGCACGTCGCGTTCGCCAATCTTTTCCGAGGCGCGCGATTTCGTAACCGCGATTTTCGACAGCCGGCTACAACTGGTTGCGCAGACCGCGTACATCCCGGTCATCATGGGGGCGTTGCCGTACGCCATCCGCAGCATCGCCGAGACTTTCGCCGGCGATATCGACCCCGGTGATGTGTTCATCCTGAACGACCCGTATCGCGGCAATAATCACCCACCGGACATCAACGTCGTCAAGCCCGTGTTCCATGATGGTGAAATCGCATTCTGGGCAGTATCAAAAGGTCATCACGCCGACGTCGGTGGCGGCGGTGTTGCTGGCTACAACCCGGGCGCAACCAGCGTCTGGGATGAATGTATCCGGATTCCTCCCGCCAAGCTGTACATCGCGGGCAAGTCGAACCGCGCCCTGTGGGACACAATCCTTCTGAACGTCCATCTGCCGTTCATCGTCGAAGGCGACCTGCAGTGCCAGGTCGGCGCCTGTACGATCGGTGAACGCAGCCTGCACTCACTGCTCAAAAAGTACGATCGCACGATGCTGGAAGCAGCTATTGACCAGATTTTTGATGCCTCCGAGAAACAGATGCGTGCTGCGATTGAGGGTGTGCCGGACGGCGAGTACCATGCGGAACGCCTGATAGACCATGATGGCATCAACAAAGACCGCATGATTGCGGTACGTTTGAATTTGAAGGTAGATGGTTCCGAAATCACCTTCGATTTTACCGGCAGCGACGAGCAGGCCGCTGGTTACGTCAATAGCACGGTGCCGAACACGGCGTCATCCTGTTATCTGGCGTTGTTTATGTCGATTGGCGGAGGTATTCGTTTCAACCAGGGCGCGTTACGCACGCTGCACGTTATTGCGCCGGAAGGCACGGTCGTGAATTCCCTTGAGCCTGCGCCGGTCAGCGGCTGTACGATCGCATCCGCGCAGGCGATAATCGAAGCGGCCTGGATGGCGCTCGCCCAGGCAATACCCCAGAGTGTGGATGCCGGGTGGTCGCGTTGGTGCGCGCCGGCAACGATGGGCCTCAATCCACGTACCGGACGTCCGTTTGGGGACATTCATTTCATGAGCAAGGGTGGTGGCGGCGCCTCGTACGGGCTGGATGGCTGGGACCATCTCGGCACAGTCATCTGCGCCGGCGGATTGCGGGCGCCCGATCCTGAACTACACGAACTGGTTGATCCGTACACGGTGCTGCAATACGAGTTCTGGCCCGACAGTGCAGGTGCCGGAAAGTGGCGTGGCGGCATGGGTACGATCTACCGGTGGCGTGTCGATGCCGATAACATCAAGGCCGCGAACTTCGGCGGCGGCATTCACGAGGTGACAGCGCCGTTCGGTCTCGAAGGTGGCGAGCCGGCGCCACCGCATGAGCTTTTTATTCAGAAATGTGACGGGGAGACGGTTAACGTCGATACCGAGAGCTTCTACGATCTCAATGAGGGGGACCTCTACGAGATTTACCAAAGCGGCGGTGGAGGTTATGGCAACCCGTTTCAACGTCCCACCGCAGAGGTGCGTCGGGACGTAATCGACGGACTCGTCAGTCCGGCTGCGGCGAAAGCGAAATACGGTGTTGTGATCGATCCCGGCAGTCAGCAAGTGGATGAAGCTGCGACCGCAGAGCTGCGCGGTGCGTAGCGTCAACCGGAGACTAATTCCTTCTGTAAGAGCTCGCTCGCCTACAGGGAGGTGAGGGGCGTGAGCAGGACGCGGAAGCTTTGCGGGCGACCGTTCCAGATCGGCCCCAAGGGGCCTCTTACAATTCCAACGTATTTAGCCTCAATCAGCCCAATTGAGGGATAACATGCCACTCAGGGCGCCACTGTGCAGGCGGCCCGAAATACTGGATGCACTGAGAATCAACAAAGCGGTCCCCTAGGGGCAAGACCCCCAGGGTGCGCGAAACTAGTATCTTTGGTAAGTTCAAGAACCAACGCTGCGGTATCGGCGTTGGATAGTCATTCGTTCCGCACACAGGAGCCACCCATGAATACATCTGTCAGCCCGAAAGTTGGTGTCATTTTCAAATCTTACGAGCCGCTGTCCGCAATGCAGGCCTATGCCAGGCAGACCGAGGCCTCCAATATGAACGGCGGTTTCTGGATCGCCGAGGCCTATCACTGGTTCCGGCAGTATGGGCTGGAGTCGCGGGGTTGCTTCACCACGCTGGCGGCGGTGGCGATGGCCACGAAAAACATTCCGGTCGGCCTGGGCATCACCTCTCCGTACGTGCGCCACCCGACCATTGTAGCCTCTGAGGCAGCGGCCATCGACGAGCTTTCCGGCGGGCGTTTCATTATGGGCATCGGCGTCGGCAAGGTGGGTATCGAGTACCTGGAATACGACATCGACCTGATGAAGCCGGTGCCGGTGCACCGGGAGTCCATGGCGATCATGCGCAAGATCTGGAAGGGTGAGCAGTACGCCTACGAGGGTCAATTTTTCAAGTCATCCATGCCGGCCTATGACCGTGCGGCTGACGGCTTACGCACCGAAATCCCCATTTACGTGGGCGCTACCGGCCCCTGGATGCAAAAGCTCGCAGGCAAGGAAAGCGACGGCATGCTGCTGGCCGGCCTGACCTCTCCGGCATTCGTGCGCTATGCCATCGACAACATGCAGAAGGGCGCCAAAACCAAGGGGCGCACCCTGCCCGACAATTTTCCGGTGGGCGGCGTCATCCTGTGTTCCTGCTCAATGGACGGCGACAAGGCGCGCGATGCAACCCGCAGCTACACCGGCACCTATATCGTCAACAAGATCCGTAATATCAAGAACGATGTCATCCTGGCCGGTTCCGGGCTGCCTGATGAGTCCTGGGAGCCGTTCCGCAAGGCCATCGCCGACGGTACTGATGACAATGTTACGCACCTGGTGACCGACGAGATGATGCGCAGGTTCACCGTCATCTCCGGTACACCCGATGATTGCCTGGAAATTACCCAGGATCTGGTGGACGCGGGCCTTAACCTGCCGTTGCTGGAAGTGGTCGGTGAGTCTGAAGAGTATAATCTCGAAGTCATCCGCTTGATGGGTGAGCATGTAGTACCGAATCTCAAGCCTGGCCCTGCCCTGGCCTGATCCAAGAGGAAATGAAGCGATGAAACTGGTGAGTCTGAAAATCAAGGCGAGCGGTGCGCCAACAGTGGGCGCAGTGATCGGAGAGGCCTATCTCGATCTGCACGCAGCCAGCGGCGGTAAACTGCCCGCCACCATGATCGAGTTTCTGGAACAGGGCGAGGCCGCCATGGAGCGTGCCCGGGCGCTGTCTGCCGATGTCGCCCAGGGGCAGGAAAACCTGTACCAGGAGCACGAGGTGGAGCTGTTGGCGCCCGTGCCCAAACCGGGCAAGATCATGCACACCTCCTGTAATTTCTCCGCCCACCTCTCCGAGCTGGCGACCTGGAGTGCGCCGGAATGGCAGTCCCACAACTGGGGCGACTTCCACTTTGAGCATCCAACCGGTTTCCTGGAGGCGCCTTCCTCGGTGGTGCCGAGCGGCGCCGGAGTGAAAGTGCCCCATTTCACCAAGCAACTTGACTACGAGATCGAGGTAGGCATCATCATTGGCAAGGAAGCGTTTCGGGTCAGCAAGGAAGAAGCGCTGGACTACGTCGCCGGGCTGACCATTTTCAACGACCTGTCAGCGCGCGACATTCAGTCCAGGGAGCATTCCAACAAGGTCATTCTGCTGGGTAAGAGTTTCGACGGCTCTTGTCCATTTGGTCCCTGGCTGGTGACACTGGATGAGGTCGGCGAGCTCAACGATTTGAAAATGGTGCTCACCCTCAACGGCGAGGAACGCCAGAACTCCAGCACCGCCAACATGGTCTACAAAGTGGCCGAACTGGTTTCCTGGTGGTCCAACACGACCCTGCAGCCGGGCGACATCATCACCACGGGCAGCCCGCCCGGTGTGATAGCCGGTATGCCCGATCCGGTTTATCTCAAACCCGGCGACCGCATTGACGCCCGGGTCGAAAAGCTGGGCACCCTGACCACTTTCATTGTGGAATGATCCCGGGAAAAACAAGAGAACTCTGATTATGGCTAACAAAATTGACCCGAGCGTCGTTGCAAAGGCGGTCGACCAGATTGACCGCGACCGCCTGGTGCAGTTGGTGATCGATCTGACCGATATCCCCAGCCCCACCGGGTACGAGGGCGACATGGCCCGCGCCGTGTATGAAGTACTGCGGGGAGTCGGCTTCGACACCGTTCTGCAGCCCATTGGCGATGAGCGCTACAACGCCATCGGCCGTATGCAGGGTCATGGCGGCGGCAAGTCGCTGATGTTCAACGGCCACCTGGACACCTCTTTCGGCCCCGAACAGGCTCATCGCGGCATCGGTTACGAGTGTAAAGGCACCCTGATCGATGACGAATGGATCTACGGCATGGGCACCTTTAATATGAAAAGCGCCATGGCCACCTACGTGACCGCAGTGCAGGCGATCAAAAAGGCCGGCATCAGGCTGGGCGGCGACGTGGTGATCGCCGCGGTCGCCGGTGAGATCGAAAAAGCGCCGGTCAACGAGTTCGAGGGCCGCCAGTACCAGGGTTACGGGGTTGGCACCAAGTTTGCGATCACCCACGGCGCCGTGGCTGATTTCTGCATCCTTGGCGAGCCCACCAACATGATGCTGATCCCCCGTCATTGCGGCACGACGTGGATCAAGATTACCGTGCCCGGCCACCTGATCCATACTGCGTGGTCTGACGTAGAAAAGAACGCCATCAATAAGAGCCGGGTGATTCTGGACGCCATTCACGAGTGGATTCCAGACTATATAGGACGCAACCAGCTCGGTGACTTCAGACCAACGGTGAACGTGTCCGCCATCGAGGGCGGATGGCCCTGGCGTGGCGCCCGCACACCGGACGGCTGTTCCATTTACATGGACGTTCGCACCCTGCCTGATGCCTTGCCCAAGGACGCCTATGCCGAGGTTCGCGCAATGATCAACGCGGTGGTGCGGGAAAATCCACAGCTCGAAGGCACCAAGGTGGAAATCTTCGTCTCCGCACCCGGCACCTCCATACCGGACGATCACGAACTGGTGCGGACCATTATCGAAGCCCACAGCCAACAACTGGGCGAGCCACCCAAAATGGGGGTGGAGACCTGGTACAGCGATGCCGCGCACATGAACCGCTACGGTATTGCGACAGTCAACTACGGCTCAGCCGGCCGCATTCGCAGCGGCGGCGGTGGTTTCTCCACCCACCAGGGCGAGCACGTGCACATCGGTGACATGCTGGACATCGTCAAAGTGTATATCCAGGCGATGATGAGTCTCTGCGGTGTGGTCGAGTGAACGCATCCGTCAAGCGGTTTCCAGTCTGGCGCTCCGGTTGTGAGGGTGGCAGATTGAAGAATCGGCATGGCTAGAGTCGGAGAAGTCATTGCCCGGGCGATCCGGGACAGTCGCCCGGACGCGGCGGAGGCGCTGTTGCTGGCTGGCTGTGACGACCGGCAGTTGCTGATGGAGGCTGCTGCAGCAGTCCGTGACCAGGGGCATCCCGCCCTGATCACCTATTCACCCAAGGTGTTCATCCCACTGACCCGCTTGTGCCGCGATGTCTGCCACTACTGCACTTTTGCGACCACGCCACGCCACCTGTCTCGCGCCTATATGACGGCCGATGAGGTGATCGCGATCGCACGCGCAGGGGCCGCGGCAGGATGCCACGAAGCCCTGTTCACCCTGGGGGACAAGCCGGAGCTTCGATATTCGGCAGCACGGCGGGAGTTGCAGGAATTGGGACACGCATCGACCCTGACTTACCTGGCGGAGATGGCGCAGTTGGTGTTCGACGAAACAGGCCTGTTGCCCCATTTGAATGCGGGGGTTATGGGGTCAGATGAGCTCATGGCGTTGCGCCGGGTATCCATCTCCCAGGGCCTGATGCTGGAAAGCAGCGCGCAACGATTGTGCCAAACCGGTGGCTGCCACCATGGTTCGCCGGACAAGGAACCAGGCGCCCGGCTCAAAACCATTAGCGATGCCGGCAAACTGAACATCCCTTTCACCTCGGGCATCCTGATCGGCATCGGCGAGACCCGCGTTGAGCGCATCGAATCCCTGCTGGCCCTGCGGGACCTGGGCGACGAATACGGCCACGTGCAGGAAATAATCGTCCAGAACTTCCGCGCTAAACCCAATACCAGAATGGCCGATGCACCCGAGCCGACGCTCGAAGACCTGTGCTGGACTATTGCCGTAGCGCGGCTGATTTTTGGCGCCCGGGCCAATATCCAGGCGCCGCCCAACCTCTCGCCCGGGGCTTTGGGCCCATTACTGCAGGCCGGCATCAACGACTGGGGGGGCGTGTCGCCAGTGACTCCCGACCACGTCAACCCGGAGGCGCCCTGGCCGCAACTTCGCGTACTTGAGCAGGCAGCGGCCCATGCGGGCAAACAACTGTTGCCACGTCTGGCGCTCTACCCCGAATATGTGGTCCAGCCTGAAACCTGGCTCGACCAGGGGCTGCGCACGGCGGTGCTCCGGCGCATCGACGCAAGCGGCTATCCCCGCACCGACAGCTGGGCCTCGGGATCCCGCAAGGATGTTCCGGCCTTCCCGGTCAGTCCTGCGTCCCGGCCCAACCTGGGCAGCAAAGTCTATCGGAGCGCCATCGCGGCCGCCAACGGCAAGCGCCTGGATGAGCGGGATATCACGAATCTTTTCGAGGCCCGCGGGCGCGACCAGGACATGCTCTGCGCCATGGCCGACGAATTGCGCGCATCGGTGGTGGGCGAAACCGTAAGCTACGTGGTCACTCGCAACATCAACTACACCAATATCTGCGGATACAAATGCCGCTTCTGCGCCTTTGCCAAGGGTGGATCAGCCGAGGCGCTGCGCGGCCCGGCCTACGACCTTCCGCTGACGGAAATCCAGGCGCGCACAAACGATGCCCGGCAGCGCGGTGCAGTGGAAGTATGTCTCCAGGGAGGCATTCATCCCAGGTACACCGGTAAAACCTATATTGATATATGCCGGGCCATCAAAGCGGTACAGCCCGACATCCATATCCATGCCTTCTCTCCGCTGGAGATATGGCAGGGCGCCCACACCCTGGGCGTCACGATCGAAGACCTGCTGCGTGAACTCAAGGCCGTAGGCCTTGGCACGCTGCCGGGTACCGCAGCGGAGATCCTCGATGACGAGGTGCGCGACCTCATCTGTCCGGACAAGCTGAGAACGGGGCAATGGCTGAAGGTCATGCGCACCGCCCATGGCCTGGGTGTGAAAACCACCTCAACCATCATGTTCGGCCACCTGGAACGACCGGTTCACTGGGCCCGCCACCTGTTGCTTTTGCGGGATCTGCAGGCGGAGACTGGCGGCTTCACGGAATTCGTGCCCCTGCCTTTTGTGCACATGGAAGCCCCCATGTACCGGCGGGGCAACGCCAGACCCGGACCTACTTTCCGCGAAGCGGTAATGATGCACGCGGTGGCCCGCCTGGTGCTGCATCCACACATCACCAACATTCAGACCTCGTGGGCCAAGATGGGCCGCCAGGGCGCACTGTTTTGCCTGCGGGCGGGCGCCAACGACCTGGGTGGCACCCTGATGAACGAAAGCATCAGCCGGGCCGCCGGCGCGGCCCACGGTCAGGAGTTACTGCCTGCGGATATGGAAGCCCTGATCGGGTCTATCGGCAGAACGGCGCGGCAGCGAACCACCTTGTACCAGCCGGTTGGTACTGGGCATGATTCGGAAACCGGCGGATGGAGCAAGACGGAGCCGCTTCTCGGGCGGGCTCTACCTTGATTTGAATTTCACTTTGGCCGCTTTACATTACTAACGACAGGAAGAAGAAAAACAAGATGCGACCCGAAGAACGTTTCGAGTATTCAGCCATCGCGCAACGCAAGCCCTGGAAACTCCCCGGCGGCGCGCACGTGGCGGTGTATACCGTGGTCAATGTGGAGGAATGGGACATCGAGAAGCCGGTCGCCCGCGAGTATGTCACCTCGCCTGCGGGTGTCGTCACCATCCCCAATGTCCCCAACTGGGCGTGGCACGAGTACGGCATGCGGGTGGGCATCTGGCGGCTGATGGACGCCTTGTCGGACCGCAAGCTGAAAGCCAGCACCGCGATCAATGCCCGTGTCTGTGAGGGGGCGGATGAGCCCGTAGCCCGTGCGATGCGCGAGGCCGGTTGGGGGTTTATGGGGCACGGGTATGCACAAGCGCCGTTGCACACCGTCAAAGATCAACGCGAGTTTATTCGCAGGTCCTTCGATGTATTGAAGAATTACACCGGCAAAGCGCCGCAGGGCTGGCTCGGCCCGGGCCTGCACGAGACCCTGGATAGCCTCGATTACCTCGCCGAAGCGGGGTTCAAGTTTGTTTGTGACTGGCCCATGGACGAGCAACCGGTCGAAATGCGCACCCGCAGCAGTCCTGTCGTGGCAATGCCGTACACCATGGAGCTGAGCGACCTGCCGATGATGGTGGTGCACCAGCACGAATCCCGGGTCTGGCTGGACCGCGTCGTTGCCCAGTTCGATCGCCTCTACGAAGAAGGAGCCAGGCAGCCACGGGTGATGTCCATGAGCGTTCATCCTTACATCATGGGTGTCCCGCACCGGATTGGATTTTTTGAAGCGGCATACGATTACATGCGCAAGCGCAAGAATGTGTGGTTCACTACCGCCGAAGAAATCTATGACTGGTTCCAGGACAATCCTACTAATTAGTTCATATTGACAAGGTGAAAAAGCAATGAGCTCTACAATACCCCGAGACAAGGTCTGGATCAGTGAATTGAATCAGCGACCCGAAGTGCAGGACGGTTTCGATCGCAGCAAGACCGTTCGTTTCTATGACACGACCCTGCGTGACGGCGAGCAGGCCATCGGCGTGGTGTTCACTGCCGAGGAGAAATACGACATCGCCTGCCACCTGGCGGAGTTGGGCGTCGGCCGCATTGAATCGGGTTTTCCACGTGTTTCAGAGGAGGACACCGAAGCGGTCAGGCGTATCCTTGCTGCCGGCCTGTCATCAGAGATCTGGGGCTTCGCCCGTTGCGTGATCGGCGATCTCGATGCCCATGTCGAATTGGGAACCCAACAGGTTCTGCTCGAAATCTCCACCAGCGAAGTCAAGATGAAGGCCTATGGCTTTGACCGGAAAAAGGTGATGGAGCGTATGACCAATGCGGTCAGGCACGCAAGGGATAACGGGATGCGGGTTAATTTTTTCGCCGTGGACGCGACCCGCTCGGACATGAATTTTCTGAAGGACGTCTATTCCGCGGCCATTGAGGCGGGCGCCGAGGAAATTTCGGTGGTGGACACCATCGGCGCCTGCGCCCCTGAGGCAGTAGAATTCCTGATCCGTGACATTGCCCGCCACGTGGGACCGGACATCCCCATTCACTGGCATGGCCACAATGACTTCGGTCTGGCTACCGCGTCTGCCGTTGCCGCGGTTCGCGGCGGCGCCAGCTGGATTCAGGGCACCATCAACGGCATGGGAGAACGAGCCGGCAACGTGGATATCTGTGAGGCGGCATTAGCCCTTCAGTGTCTCTACAACGTGCCGGTGGAACTGGATCTGAGCAAGGCGCGCGAGGTGTCCAGAGTGGTCAAGCGGGCGGGAGGCTACCAGGTGGACGGCTGGAAACCGGTGGTCGGGGAAAACCTGTTTGTGCGCGAAAGTGGCGCCGTTGCCAACCAGTTTCACATTCCGCAGGCGATTGAACCCTATTCAGCCGAAATCGTGAACGCGGAACGCAAGATCGTTCTGGGTAAAAAGAGTGGCCTGGCCAGCATTGAGATCAAGGCGCGGGAGTTGGGCCTGGATCTGTCGAAGGAGGACTACGCTGCCGTATTGTCAGAGGTCAAATCACGTGCCACCGCCGCGCAGAGGCTACTCGGCGATGATGAATTCCGGGCTGTCGTCAAGTCGGTAGCCAACACGGTTCTGACATAAATTGTACTGACCAGAACCAAGATTTTTGCTGTATTGACCGGTGGTTTTCTACAGCATTGCCATTCGATAGTTCCATACTTGCGAAATGGGGCTCGATGGGCGTAAAGTTGAACACCTGCCAGGCCGGCAAAAAGAAGCTGGCAACAGAGGCCGGGATTCCCGGGAGGGCTTGAATGCCCAGAAAACAGTTCGAAGAGCCGCGAGGAGATTATAGTGAGCAGTCAAGCCCAGATTATCCAGAACTCCCTGAAACCGGGGCGTTGGGTGAAATCCACCTGCAAGATGTGCCTGCATTCCTGCACCAACCTCATCCATGTCACCGATGACGGGATCGTCAACAAAATCGAAGGCGACCCGACCAACCCTTCGAACATGGGTAAGCTGTGCCCCAAAGGCAACTCGGCCATCCTGCGCCACTACGATCCCCAGCGCTTTAAACAGCCGTTGCGTCGCACCAATCCTGAGAAAGGCCTCGGGGTCGACCCCAAGTGGGAGCCCATCAGTTGGGATGAGGCGCTGGACATCTGCGCTGAAGAAATCGGCAAATCATTGAAGGAGGATCCACGCAAGATTCTGCCTTCGATTGAGGACTTCCAGAAATTCAATATCTGGACCTGGCCGCTCTCGTTCGGCAACTTCAATTGCTTCCAATCCGCCGGCACCATGTGCGGCGGGGCCTATCACCCGGCCAACGGTTACATCCACGCAGCCTTCGCCTCGATCAACGACGTCGACCACTGCAATTACTGGATCAACTGCGGCACCGGCGACGGTTTCTCCTCCCACCTGCATGCCGCCGGCGCCGCCTACCACGTGGCCAATGCCCGGGTGGACCGGAACATGAGAGTGGTGACCATAGAGCCCCGGATGTCGACCTCCGCGGCAAAGTCTGAGGAGTGGGTGCCCATCAAGCCGGCCACCGATCGCCAGTTTGCCCTGAGCCTGTGTCATGTGATGGTCGATGAGCGGCTGTGCGATTATGCCTTCCTGAAGAAAGACACCAACGCCCCGTACCTGGCGGGCGAGGACGGCTATTTCCTGCGCAATGAAAATGACGATATCTGGATCTGGGACAGCACGGATAACCGGGCCAAACTATGGAACGACGAGACCATCGGCGATTTCGCGCTCGAAGGCGAGTACGAAGTCGACGGTAAGAGATGCAAACCCGCCTTTCAGAAATTCCGGGATATCCTGGATCGCTGCAGCCCGGAGGAGATGGAAAAAATCACCACGGTGCCGGCAGACGATACCCGCCGCATTGCGCGGGAATTCGCCAAGGCGGCCCAGATTGGAGCCACGATTGAGATTGATGGCCGCACTTTACCGCTGCGTCCCGCAGCCTTCAACTACTACCGCGGCGCCCAGGGCCGCAAGAAGGGTATGCAGGCCAACCACGCCTTCAAGATGGTGAATTTCATGGTGGGCAACATCGACACCCCCGGTGGTCACCTGGGTGTGAACCTGGATGAAAAAATGATTGACTGGGTCCGCTGTCAGCCGGGAGAGTCCGGCATGATGCTGGGCGAACCCCATCAACTGGGCGTGGTGCCGCCGATGAGCTATCCGCCCAATGAGTACCATCTGCTCAGTTACTTCCCGGTCGGCGTCAATCCACCGCACCTGAACCTGGTGGTCGCGGAAAATCCGGACAAGTTCGGCATGGATTACAAGCCGGACGTAATGATTATCTGCCACTCCAACCCCTTGTGGTCCATGCAAGGCCCGCGGCAGAAGCCATTGGATTTCCACCATAACTTGTAGAAGCAGAGATCTTCTCAAGCACATCAGTATATTCTTCTTTGATGGCAAATGCTGTACAGGGAAAGCCATTGGCAAGTCCCTTGCCCAGTGTCATAATATCAGGAACTACATCATAGTTTTCTACACAAAACATCT
>JAIVWI010000052.1:0-17063 GCA_048636595.1 Oceanospirillum sp.
CTCTTTCATTGGATGCTGGAACAGGCGGGCTTGCTGTCGATGCTGATGGAGAGTGCCAGCAGGATTTTGTCAGGTCTGTTGCTGATCCTGGCGGGCGTCTGGCAATTCACGCCGTATAAAAATGCCTGCCTCACTCATTGCCAATCGCCGGTTGAATTCCTCGTCCGGCACCGGCGTCCCGGCAACCGGGGTGCCCTGCTGATGGGCCTGCATCATGGTTATTACTGCCTGGGCTGCTGCTGGTTCCTGATGGCCTTGTTATTCGTTGGCGGCGTCATGAATCTTTACTGGAGCATCGGGCTGGCGATTTTTGTTTATCTGGAAAAGGCGTTGGCCAGTGGAAAGTGGCTGGCCCGAATTTCAGGTGCCGCCCTGTTGGTTTGGGGAGCCCTGGTTCTTGGCGGATTTACCTGAATAGTCACACCTCGACCCAGTGACGCAGCGAGCTAGCAGGTGGGAATTCAAATAACTTCTAACTAATTGATATTATTGGTGCCGAAGGAGAGACTCGAACTCTCACTCTGTTGCCAGAACCGGATTTTGAATCCGGCGCGTCTACCAGTTCCGCCACTTCGGCGCGGGTGGTCTTTTCCTGCGAGGCGCAAATTATAGCCGTGCTTGTGCAGCAGGGCCAGTAGTTGTGCAGGATTTTGCTGGTTTAGTTTGTTGCTTGCCGGATGCTGGTCGCCCGCAAGCGAGCTCTTACAGTAGGACTTGATCTCGTGGGTGTGTTTTTGCGCTGCTTAGTTGATGTTTGCGAAGTAGTCTGCGACGGCGGGACAGAATCGGTCGTAGTCCACCAGGAAGGAATCGTGCCCCTGGATGGAAGGCAGGAGTTCAAATGAAGAGTCGACACCGTTGGCCGAGAACATTTCGACGATCTCTTTTTGTTGATGAACGGGCCACAGGAAGTCGGTTTCCACACCGATCACCTTTGCCGATTCCAGCCGGATGCCTGCGAATGCTGAAGTCATGTCCTCGTAAGCGCTGCTGATGTCGAAAAAATCTATTGCCTGAGACAGGTAGAGATAGCAGCAGGGATCAAAACCGCGGATGAATTTCCGGGCGGCGGATTCCAGGTACGACTCGACGTCGAAGTGCATACCGAACAGGCGTTCGTTGTAGCGGTTCTGTAAAGTGCGCCCGAAGCGTTTTCTCCATTCCGGTTCAGAACGGTAAGAGATCATTCCAAGTTTGCGCGCCAGCCTCATGCCGGTTTCCGGCCACTTCCGGTCGGTGTAGGCGCCGTCTTTCCAGGCCGGGTCGCGTACGATCATTTCGCGTTGCAGGGAGCGGATGGAAATAGCAAAAGGTTCAGCCCGCGCGGCCGTGGAAATTCCCAGAAAATGTCTCGCCACATCAGGCTTCAATTTCAGCAAAGCCAGGCCGCTCATGCCCCCCATCGATGGCCCGACGATGGCGCGCAACTGCTCGATTCCCAGGCTCTCCAGCACCAGCAGGGCGGACGAGGCAATGTCCTGGATCATGAGGTCCGGAAATGAAAGGCGGTATGGTTTACCGGTTTCCGGGTTGATGCTGGCAGGTCCGGTTGAGCCCTTGCAACTGCCCAGTGAGTTGACGCAGATGACGAAATTCAGGTCGGTATCGATGGACTTTCCCGGACCGACCATAGGTTCCCACCAGCCATCCCCGGGGTCTTCGGCGTTGCTGGCGACGTGCGCACTGGGAGACAGGCCAGTCAGGATCAAGACCGCATTGGATCGTTCGGCGTTCAGTTCACCCCAGGTTTCATAAGCCATATCGAGCCTGGGAACCTGGCCGCCATGCGCAAAATGAAACGGTTGCTCAAGGTGCAGGTATCGCGTTGCACCCTGTTGGCTTGAATTGGCTTGAATTGACTGCGTCATCAGGTGATTATCTTTATTGGTCCGATGGTGAATGATACCTTGGAGAAGGGCACGCAAGCATCTAATTTTTATATAATGATATAAACTATAGTATGAAGCAGAAGTACTTTTCTTCGCCCATCCGCAGCTCTCAATCTTCGCTGCACCCCAGCCTTGCAACTCTGGTGCGTAAGCACATGGCCACTGAATGGCGCCAGCCATTGCACGCGCCGACGGTTGAGGCGTTCACGGCTCTGGTGGCGTCCGGGGTCGATCCGGAACAAAAGATCGTACTTGATTCGGGCTGTGGAACCGGGGTGAGCACCCGGCAGATCGCGGAGTATTATCCGGACTGCCTGGTGATTGGTGTGGACAAATCCGAAGCGCGTCTCAGGAAACTACCGGGCAGCCACTTTTCCCACCACCGCTTTTTATACCGCGAAGGAAGTGTGATCTGGCTGCGTGCCGAATTGGCCAGTTTCTGGCGCCTGGCTGTACAGGCGGGCTGGCGATTACACCGCCATTACCTGCTTTATCCCAACCCCTGGCCCAAGCCGGGCCAGCTGTTACGGCGTTGGCACGCACACCCGGTTTTTCCGACCCTGCTGCAACTGGGTGGACAGTTGGAATTGCGCTGCAATTGGGAAATCTATGCCCGGGAATTTGCGGCAGCCGCGGAAATGGCCGGTTGCCGTGATGTCCAGCTGACAGAAGGGGTGGATTCAGTCATCACCACACCGTTTGAAAGCAAGTATCGAAACAGCGGGCAGACCCTGTATCGCGTGGTGGTGCCGGATCCTGCTATTCGCCCTCGGAATTCAACGGCGTGAATTCTGCAATACCCTTCAGGCTGTTATAGATAAAAGTTACCAGCTGTTCCGGGGTGATCCAGACTTCACCCAGAATGGCGTCCCATTGCGCGGTCGGTTGAGCTGCGACTGCCTGTTCCAGGCTTTTGCCTTCGTCGATCAGTTTTTGCACGTTGTTGCGGGCTTTGACCAGGAAATCACGATACTCAGCCAGGCTGGCCTTGTCGCCCATGGGGCCGTGACCGGGAATGATCTGCGTGTCCTTGCCGGCGATTGAAAGACCCAGTTCGGCGCCCGAAATCATTCCCTGGATGCTGCCGCCGCCGTCCAGGTCAATGTAAGGGTAAAGCCCGTTGAAATAGATATCCCCCATGTGAATCACGTCGCTGGCCGGGAAATGCACGATGCTGTCCCCGTCGGTGTGGCCATGAGGCACGTGGTATACCTTCGCGGTTTCGCCATTGAAGTGCAGGGTGACCTGGTCATTGAAGGTGAGTACCGGCAAAGCGTCTTTGGGCCAGGCCGGTGTGGTTGCATCGAAAAAATGGTTGAACTGATCGCTGCTCATTCTTTTGTGAATATTGTCATGGGCAATGATGACCGCACCAGCTTTGCCAATGGCCTCATTGCCGCCCACGTGATCGCCGTGGTAATGCGTGTTGATGACAAAGCGGATGGGTTGACTGCTGATCTGACTGATTGCCACAAGCAATTGGTCCGTCACGGGCTCCAACTGGTCATCGATGATATAAACGCCGTCTTCGCCGGCTGAGATGGCGATGTTGCCGCCGCGGCCCTTGAGCATGGTCAGGGTATCGGACAGCCTGGTCGGGATGTATTCGACTTTCTCTTCCTGGGCCGGGGTCGAAGTTGAGGCGAAGAGAACAGTGACAACAAGGGCAATAAGGCCCGGAAATCTGCAACACATCGAAACAGGGTGCATTAAAAACTCCTGGTCTGGCTGTGAACTCCAGTCGAATTTTAATCCACTCGCTGGTCTATAACCACCTGCACTGTTTCCGTGGTTTTCAGCGGCACCGTCACCGGGGCACTCTGCCAGTCGCCGCTCTGCGCATTGGGAGCGCCCGACAGGGACAGCCGGGCCTGGAGCCGCAACTCGGATTCCGAGGAGATTTGACGCTCTGCCATCATGCTGTCCTGGTCGCTGATGGTCAGTTCAAGCGGCAGGACGGGGTTGTTGATTCGGCGCACCCCGAGAGGCGGACCGACTGCGGGGCCGGCGGAGCGGATGATGACGAACATAACTGCGCTTGACGGCATGTTCGCCTTCAATTCATCACTCGCAGACAGCATCAGCTTGATACCTTCATGGCCGGTGCTGACTTCCGGCTCTGTTACTTCCGGGTTAGTGCTAACAACCGGCTGCATTATTTCAGGACCATTGCCAGCACCCGGCTCAACTCCAAGCCGTTGCTGTGCCTGTGCTATCTGCTCCTGCACCGAACCGGCAATGGTCCGGCCGGGTTCCAGCTGTTGCAACAACATTTGCCAGTATTCGATGGCCTTTGCATCGTCTCCTGACTGGGAAGAGGCTACGCCCAGCAGCCACAGCCCTTTCTGTTGGCTGGGATCACGTGCAACAGCATCTTCCAGCACGGCGACCATTTCATTATCGATCCGGCCCTGGCCCGAAATGAAAATGCGGGCTTCAATCAGCTCAACCGCCACGTAGGGATTTTCCGGTGCGATCCGGTGGGCTGTTTCCAGCGCTTCCAGGGCATCCGGGTAACGCTGCATGGTCTTCAGTGTCTTGGACAGCAGCATCCAGCCTTCAAGGTGTTCAGGGCTTTCCGTCAGCCTGGCGCGCAGACTCGCCACCATGGCATCCATCTCGGAACTTTCACTCGTGTGCCCTGCCTGAGTTGTTTGCTTTGCCTGGGTGGCTACGACTACCCGTTCCAGCGCCTCAGGAGTTCCGACATACGGATAAAACATCAGTGCACTTGCGGGAAGGAGAAATACCAGTGCAAGGGCTACGGGTGTCCAGCCCGTTTTTTGGCGAAACAGGGGCAGGAAGGTTATCAGTGCAGCAATGGCCAGTATGACCGCGGCCAGAATCCAGAATATCATTATGAGTTCTCTTCTTCGGGCCCGCCGGGACTCAGCTTGCGCTTTCGAACCACGATCAATACGACCAGCGCACCGCCGAACAGCAGGAAGGCGGGCATCAGCCACAACACCAGTGTATTGCTCTTGACCGGCGGCATGTACAGGACAAAATCACCGTAACGGTCGATCAGGAACTGCTTGATTTCATCATTTGTGCGGCCGGCCTGCATCATGTTGAAAATTTCCTGGCGCAGGTCCTGCGCAAGGGGAGCGTCCGAGTCGGCCAGACTCTGGTTCTGACAGACCGCGCAACGCAGTTCCATGGTCAACTGCTGGTAGCGGGTTTCCTGTTCTGCATCGGTGAAGATCAGGGGCTCACCCCCCGCAAAGGCCGGGACCATCATCACCAGTGCGGCAACAGCCAAAAAGACTCTGAGCTTGCTTGATATCATGGCTGACTACTCCCCGCTGATTGGATTCGGGGCAATATTTCTTCGGCAATTATGTCCGGCGTCAACATACCAACCTGTTTAAACACGATGTATCCCTCGGCGTCTACCAGGAAAGATTCCGGTGCTGCATAAACACCAAAGTCAATAGCGGTCCGGCCACTCACATCCGCCATATTCAGCTCGTAGGGGTTGCCAAAATACTCCAGCCAGGCCAGGGCATCTTCCTCCTCATCGCGGTAATTCAATCCGATCACCCTGAGCAAGCCGGATGCAGCGAGTTGCTCAACAAATGGATGCTCTGTTCGACAAGTAGGGCACCAACTGGCCCAGACATTAATCAGGACTGGCTGCCCAATGAGGTCCTCGTGGGTAATCATCACACCCTCCTGCCCGAGCGCCGGCAGTGAAAATTCCGGTATCTTCTTGCCGATCAGGGGCGACGGGAGTTCCGTTTTGTGGTCTGCAATTTTCAGGCCGGCCGCCAGCAACGCGCCCAGCAAAACAAACAGGATGATGGGAATGATCCGGCCGATCATATTGCTGGCTCCGCGATCTCTGCATTTCCGCGCATTTCACTTGGGGCAGCCACCGCCTTTTTCTTGCGGTAACGCCGGTCGCTGGCCGCCAGGAAACCGCCAGCCATCATAAAGAGTGCACCCAGCCAGATGAAGCGGATGAAAGGTTTGTGGTAGAGCCTGATTGCCCAGGCATTCCCCTGATCGTCCAGCGATTCACCCAGCGATACGTACAAGTCACGGGTCAGCCCGGGATCGATCGCGGCCTCTGACATGACTTGCCTGCCCTTCATGTACTCACGTTTTTGCGGGTGCAGGGTAGCTACCAGCTTACCCGAACGGTAAACATTGAACTCCCCCTCACTGGCCACGAAGTTAGGGCCTTGCACGACGCGAGTGCCCTCAAAAACAAAACTATAGCCGGCTAACTCAAAAGAATCGCCTGCTTCCATTCTCAGGTGTTTCTCCGAACTGATGGTGTTAGTCAGCATGGCGCCGATCAGGAACAGTCCCACACCGAAATGCGCCAGTGTCATCCCGGTCACACTGCGCCCAGGCCAGCGGCCCTGCCCGGAAAACTTCCTTTTGAGGTAATAATGGATACTGGCTGCCATGACCCAGCAACCGCCAGACACGGCAGCAACTCCCCAGCCTCCTGAATCCGGCAGCATTACGGCTGTGGCCACGGCGGCAATAAAAGCGATCACCGCAGGAACACGCAGTTCCCGCAGCAAACGCCCGATCTCGTCCTTCTGCCATCGCGCGTTGAATCCTACGGGCAGCAGGATCACCAGGGGAATCAGCAACAGGCTGAACAACGTTCCAAAGTAGGGCGGTCCCACCGAAATCTTGCCGGCATCCAGTGCGTCCAGCAACAGGGGATAAAGTGTCCCGGTCAACACCATCGCGGCGAGCACGACAAACAACAAATTGTTAATCAGCAACATGGTTTCACGCGACACGCCCGCAAACTTGCCATCCTGGACCATGCCGGGGGCCCGGATGGCGAACAGCAACAATGAGCCGCCCACGATGATGCACAGGTAAATCAGGATGAACACACCCCGGGTGGGGTCCGAGGCAAAAGCGTGCACCGAGGTCAGAACGCCGGAACGCACCAGGAAAGTACCCAGCAGGCTGAGCGAAAATGCACTGATGGAAAGGATCAGCGTCCAGTTACGGAAGGCGCCGCGTTTTTCGGTCACCGCCTGGGAGTGGATGAGCGCCGTGCCGACCAGCCAGGGCATGAATGATGCATTTTCAACCGGGTCCCAGAACCACCAGCCGCCCCAGCCGAGTTCGTAATAGGCCCACCAGCTTCCCAGCGCAATGCCCACCGTCAGAAAGGACCAGGCCACGTGCGTCCATGGCCGTGACCAACGCACCCACTCGCGGCTGACCTGCTTGCCCAGCAGGGACGCCACGGCAAACGCAAACGAAACTGAAAAGCCCACGTAACCCATGTACAGCATCGGCGGGTGGATAATAAGACCCGGATCCTGCAGCAGTGGGTTGAGATCCAATCCGTCCACGGCGGCCGGCAACAGGCGTCCAAACGGATTGGAAGTAAAAACGATGAACAACAGAAAACCAAACGATACCCAGCCCAGGACGCCGAGTACCCGGGCGCGGAAATCATCGGGCAGGCTTTTGCTGAACAGCGCTACGGCAAATGTCCACAGGCAGAGGATCAGTTCCCACAGCAGCAGGGAGCCTTCATGGGCGCCCCATACCGCCGAGAAGCGGTATTGCATAGGTAACAGGGAATTACTGTTGCGTGCTACGTATTCGACCGAGAAATCCTGCGTGATAAACGCCCAGGTCAGCAGCGCGAAAGCCGTTGCAACCATCAGGAATTGGGCGGTTGCGGCGGTCGAGCCGACTTTCATCAATTGCTGGTTGCCGCTCGAGGCGCCGATCATTGGCAGGACACCCTGGATAATCGAAATCAGCAGGGCGCCCAATAATGCAAGTTGTCCCCATTCGGCAATCATGGATTTATTCTCCGGCCTTCACGTGATGTCAGGCTCATAATTCACTTTTGACGGTATGGCCGGTCTTTTCCAGCGCATCTGCCACTTCGGGTGGCATGTAGTTCTCATCGTGCTTGGCAAGCACTTCGGTGGCCATGAACATTCCCTCATCATTCAAGGCGCCTCGGGCGATCACACCCTGGCCTTCCCGGAACAGGTCGGGCAGGGTGCCAACATACTGAACGACGATTTCAGCCGGTCCATCCGTCACGACAAAATGAGTCGAAAGGCCGTCCTTTTGCCGGTCTACGCTGCCGGGTTTGACCAGTCCGCCCAGCCTGAACTGGCGTCCCGCCGGCATGGCTATTTCCGCTATTTCACTGGGGCTCTGAAAATAGAGCAGGTTCTGTTGCAATGAATAAAATGCGATGGTGCTGGCGACACCGACCCCGGCCAGGATCAATACGGTGGCAATCAGTCTTCTTTTACGAGTCGGTGTCACGGCTTTGCTCCCTTGCCTGGTTGAATGTCCGGATGTCTTTGATGGCTGTCTTTTTACTGATCAGCGGGGCCACGGCAGTCCACAGCAGAACAAAGGTGGCGATGGCGTACGATCCCCAGATAAACGGTGCATGATTCATGATTTACGCTCCTTTGCAGCATCTCCAATGACACCCCTGGTCCAGCCCTTACGCAGATCCTGTTCCAGCAGTGTGACGCGCGAACGGGTGATCAGGTTGGCCCCATAGTAAAACTTCATCGCGATGGCCATGATCAGCAACGGCCACAACATGCTGGGGTCGATTTTACTGCCGGTCATGCTGATACTGCTGCCCTGGTGAAGGGTATTCCACCACTTGACGGAAAAATGGATGATGGGCAGGTTGACCAGGCCAACCAGCGCCAGCAGGCTGGCCGCCCGGGCGGCTTTTCTGGGTTCGTCCATGGCCTTGTACAGGCCGATCACACCGAGATACAGGAACAGCAGCACCAGTTCACTGGTCAGCCGTGCATCCCACACCCAGTACGTGCCCCAGGTCGGGCGGCCCCACAGGGAACCGGTGGCCAGTGCGATCAGGGTGAAGGCGGCGCCGATGGGCGCGCTGTTCATGGCCATGATTTCCATGGTGCGGATGCGCCAGATCAGTGCGATGAAGCCCATGCAAGCCATCAGGACGTAAATCATCATTGACATCCATGCCGCGGGAACATGGATGTACATGATGCGATAGCTCTCACCCTGTAAATAATCGGGTGGCGCGACAAACAGGCCAAGGTACAGTCCCCAGACGGTCAATGCCGCAAAGACAGCCCACAGCCAGGGCACGAATTTTCCGGTAAAATTGTAGAACCAGGGGGGTGAGCCCAGCTTGTGAATGAACATCACCAGCGGGTTTTTCCTGGGTTTGTCTGTTTTCATTGTCGTAGCGTCCGTATTCATGACAAGCTGATTTTAAGCGCCGCTGCTGCCGCAAACGGAGCAAGCGTGACGGATGTTACCAGCCCGGCGGTCAGCAGGCCCAGAAATGCGCCGTAGGGCAGGCCGTCGGAAACTGCCATCACTGCTGCCGTGGCCAGAATCAAGATGGGGACATAAAGCGGGAAAACCAGCAAGGAGAGCAACTGTCCGCCCCGTTTCAGGCTGAGGGTCAGGCCGACACCTATGGAACCGATCAGGCTCAGGATGGGTGTGCCCAGCAACAGTGTCACTATCAACACGCCCAGCGATTCCATCGGCAGGTTCATCCAGAGCGCAAGCAGTGGCGACAGCAGGACCAGCGGCAGCCCCGCCACCAGCCAGTGGGCGATGATCTTGGCCAGCACAATCAGGGTCAGGGGATGCCCGCTGAGGATGAATTGTTCCAATGTGCCATCGTCGTAATCAGAACGGAACAGGCCATCCAGCGAAATGACCGTGGCCAGCAGGGCGGCAATCCAGATCACGCCAGGCGCAATGCGTGCGAGCAAGGCCGGGCCCGGACCTATGCCCAGCGGGAACAGGCTGACGACGACCAGCAGAAATGCAACCGGAAACAGCAACTCCGTCCGGCGGCGGAACGCCAGCAGGAGATCACGCCGCAGCAGCGCGAGAAAAGCGCCAGACATGCTTCCCCCGTTGCCTTGGGTGGCTTGATCGGTCAACATTCAGCAGCCCCGGAAATGAGATGACATTCAAGGTTTGATGTCCAGTCGGGACGATGGTTCCCATGCGTGGCCAGCACACAGGCGCCACCTTCTGAAAGATGGCTGATCAGGATGTCATCCACCAGTCCAACCCCTTGCTGGTCGAGGTTGGAATAAGGTTCGTCGAGCAGCCACAATTTGCTGTTTCCAAGCAACAGGCGGCCGAGGGCGCAACGTTTACGCTGACCGGCGGAAAGTGTTCGCGCCGGTTGATCCGCTACGCGGCCGAGACCCAGGTGAATCATTACATCTTTGCAGTTGCGGCCGCTGACACCCAGGAAATCCCGCATGAAACGCAGGTTTTCAATGACGCTCAGGTCATCTTTTATGCCCAGGTGGTGTCCCACGTAAGCCATGCTGTTGGCGTGGCAGGTATATTCTCCTGATGACGGGTGAAGAAACCCGGCCAGAACCCGGATCAGCGTTGTTTTACCGCAACCGTTTGCGCCGGTGACCAGCAGCAGATCACCAGCCTCCAGAGCGAAGCTGACGGGTTGAAAAACCGGCTCAAAGTAACGTTCAAAACTAATTTCAGAAACAGAAAGCATAAAGCTGGGATACCGAGTATCAGGACGTTGCGCTATGCTACGGATTCATCCGTGGCAAGTCCATGAGATTCTCTACCCACAATTGATTCAGATCAATACATGATTTGTATTCACGAAAGATTTTCCCGGGTTTTTCCGGTCATATACCCGTCTGCTACCGTCAAGCCGGACTTGCCACAGTAAGGTATATTCAGGCGATAGTTTGCAGGCATGTTATCGCGGGTGTTCGACATTCAGGAATCGGAGAGATATAAACACATGAGCCAGTTTGATTTTGACCTATTCGTGCTGGGCGCCGGTTCCGGGGGCGTGCGGGCAGCACGTATTGCCGCCGCCCATGGCGCGCGAGTCGGGATTTGTGAAGACAGCAGGGTGGGCGGTACTTGTGTGATCCGCGGGTGCGTACCCAAAAAATTGCTCGTGTACGCGTCGCATTTTGCAGAAGATTTTGAAGACGCACGCGGCTTTGGCTGGGATGTCGGCCCGGTCCGTTTCAGCTGGCCGGACCTGATCCGGGCGAAAGACCGGGAAATTGACCGGCTCAACCGCGTTTACTTATCCCTGCTAGCGGATTCGGGAGTCACTCTCTACCCCGAAAGGGGCAGTTTTATTGATCCGCACCGCTTGCAGGTAGGGGATGAGACCATCAGCGCAGAACGAATCCTTATCGCCACCGGTGGCCGCCCGTGGGTGCCGGACATTCCGGGTATCGAGCATGTCATCACTTCGGACGAAGCTTTTGATCTGCCGGAATTGCCGCAACGGGTGGCAATAGTCGGGGGTGGATTCATCGCTTGTGAATTTGCCGGCATCTTCAATGGACTGGGGTCGGAAGTCTTCCAGTTGTATCGCGGTGACGCAATTCTGCGTGGTTTCGACCATGATGTGAGGAGAGTAGTCGGGGCTGAAATGCAGAAAAAGGGCGTCCGGTTGATGCTGGAAACGATAGTTGAAGGCATCAGGAAAACAGAGCAGGGACTGGAGCTATCACTGCGGGACGGCGGCACGCTGGAAGTGGACCAGGTTATGTATGCCACCGGCCGCGTGCCGAACGTCAGGGGTCTGAAGCTGGCGGATATCGGTCTCAATGTCCGCCCGGGTGGCCGCGTCGTTGTCAATGAACTTTCACAGACAAACCTGGATCATATCTATGCCGTGGGCGACGTCACCAGCCGGGTCAACCTGACACCGGTAGCGATCCATGAAGGTCATGCTTTTGCGGACACCGTGTATGGCGGCGTCAGGCGGCCGGTCAACCACGAATTTGTGCCCTCAGCCGTTTTTTCCCAACCGCCGGTGGGTACCGTGGGCTTCAGCGAGGAAGATGCACGCATCCACCATGGCACTATCGATGTTTATCGTTCGGAGTTCACGCCGATGAAGAACACGCTTTCAGGCCGGGACGAGAAAACCCTGATGAAACTCATTGTGGATCATGAGAGTCAGAAAGTCATTGGCATTCATATTGTCGGCGGGGATGCCCCGGAAATTGTCCAGGGCTTCGCCATTGCGGTAAAATCCGGGCTGACGAAGGAACGTTTCGATTGCACGATTGGCATACACCCCACGGCCGCCGAGGAACTGGTGACCATGAGATCACCCGTACAGGGATGAATAGCGGAGATCGTTTTATGTGGAAAGTACATCACGAATTGGCTTTGCGCCTGATCATTGCAGCCATGCTGATGATTCCCGGCGCCGTCGCAATGGCCAAATCGGTCAAGCTTGAGCCCCTGGACAGCGAGGGCAAAAGGTCCTGGATCATTGAACTGGCTGACCCATCTGTCGTTCAGCGTGATGGCGAAAACATGGGTACGCAGCGTACCAATACGCTTGATGCCAGCACTTCGAAATATACAGGCAAGCGCCTGGATCTGCTCAGCTCGCAGGCTGTGGCTTACGGTGAATACCTGGACGGGCGATTGGAGCAATTTCTTTCAAGCACAAAACAGGTGATTGGAGGCGCCCCGGAAATCCGGGCCCGCTACAAGAACCTGCTCAACGGGGTGGCGCTCAGGTTGACCGAAGAGCAGGCAGAGCGGGTGCGTGGCCTGCCGGGAGTCAAAAACCTGTTTCCCAATGAAATTCATCACATCGAGACCGATGCAGGCCCAAACCTGATCGGCGCTGCACAAATCTGGAACGGTGAGGGCGGCCTGCCTTCCGGCCAGGGAGAAGGCGTCGTCATTGGAATCGTCGACACCGGCATTAACTGGGACCATGTTTCTTTCCAGGATCCGGCCCCGGACGGCTACGATCACAACAACCCCTTCGGTCAGCAGCTGGGCCTGTGCAACGAGGCGGAAGTACTGTGCAATGACAAGCTCATCGGAGTTTATGACTTCACCAATGAAGGCAGTATGGGTAAGGATACGGTTTTTCATGGCAGCCTCGTGGCCAGTATCGCCGCGGGCAATCGTTTCAGTGATGGTGAATTCACCCTCCAGGGTGTTGCCCCCCGCGCCAATATCATTGCTTACAAGGTTTGCCGCGAGGATGACCCGGAGACTCCGGATCATGATGAAGAGGGCTGTGAATCGGTCGACATTATCGAGGGCCTGGAACAGGCCCTGACCGATGGCGTTGATGTGGTGAACCTGTCCATTGGCGGCGGTACGTCCAGCCCGTGGAATACTTATGCCATTTTGTTCCTGGATTTGAGAAATGCCGGGATTTTTGCCGCCACCTCGGCCGGTAACGGCGGGCCGGCGCCTGCATCTGCTACCAATCCCTCTCTGGCGCCCTGGCTGCTGGGCGTGGCGGCAGCCACCCATACGCGCCTGACAGGCGCCAAACTGGAGGATCTCTCCGGCGGCGCCAGCACCCCTCCGGAAGACATTGCCGGCGAGGGCCTTGCCCCGGTAAACGGTTCCGCCAATGGCATTGGGCCGGTCGATATCGTATTTGCAGGCGATTTCGGGAACGCCCTGTGCGGTATGGGTGAGCCTGCTGAATCAGTCCCCAGTTGCCATGAAAACACGAGTGCGACCAATCCATTCGAGCCTGGCACTTTCAACGGCGAGATCGTGGTCTGTGAAAGAGGCGATTACGGCAGAGTGGAAAAGGGCCTGAACGTCATGCTGGCCGGTGCAGGCGGCTACATTCTGATCAACTCGGAAGAATTCGGGGAAACCCTCTCCTTTACAGGACCGGACAGCCATTGCATTCCAGGCATTCACGTAGGTTACTCAAAGGGCAAGGAACTGAAATCCTGGCTGACTTCCGGTAGCGGCCACAGGGGCGCCATCGGACCTTTTGGGCTTTCCTATGAAACCAGCGTTGCGGATATTCTCGCTGATTTCAGTTCGCAAGGACCCAATGCGACCGTTCCCGGTACTTTAGTCCCGAACATTACCGCACCCGGTGTTGCAGTGCTGGGGGCGGGCAAAGAGGGCGATGCCCTGGTGTTCTCCAGCGGTACTTCATTTGCATCCCCCCATGTGGCAGGAGGTGGCGCCCTGTTGCTGTCGGTCGATTCCAGCCTGACGCCTTCGCAACTGCAGTCCATGTTTCAGACCACGGCGACCACGCAAGTCAGGAATCACAAGGGAAGTCCGGCGACGCCGTTTGAAATGGGCTCGGGCCGCATCCAGCTGGCCGAAGCCCTTGAAGCCGGATTGTTTATGCATGTGACTGGCACGGAATTTCTTGCGGCCAATCCAGCCATTGGCGGTGATCCATCCAGCCTGAACCTGCCCGGCATGGTGAACGAATCCTGCCAGGAAAAGTGCAGTTTCAGCAGAACAGTAACTGACCATGCCGGTGGCAGAACCTGGACCGCAAGCGCCGAAAACTTTCCGGCCGGGGCCCAGGTGAAAATCATGCCGGCCAACTTCTCTCTTTCCAGTGGTGGTTCACAGACCCTGGAAATTGAAATTGCTCTTGCCCCTGAAACCATTGGCGACTGGGTTTTTGGTGAGATCAAGCTGGTTTCCGCAGGCTTGCCGGACCAGCACCTGACCGCAGCTGTTTTCTCATTTGGTGGAGATCTGCCAATGAGCTGGAATATCAACAGCGACCTGGATGGGGGATGGGAAGAGTTCCCGCTTGGACAACTGAGCGACATGCCCGACGCCACGTTTATTGCTGGTGGCCTGGTCAAACCCGGCGAATTTACGGAAACCCTGACCGAGGATCCCACCAATAACGATCCCTTCGATAGCAACCTGGGCGTAATGACACGATGGTTTACCGTGCCGGAGGGCACTTTGTGGTTCCATAACCGGACGCCTTCGTCAACGGCCTTTGATATCGATTTATACGTAGGACGTGATTCAAACGGTAATGGTTTTGCTGAAGATTCCGAAATTCTTTGTGAAAGCGTGGATATTGCGGACATCGAAAATTGCGATATTCTTTCTCCGGCCGCCGGAGATTACTGGGTCCTGGTCCAAAACTTTGACAGTTCGGGTCTGGAAGGTGATGAGGTCACGCTGATCAGCGCCGTGATCGGGCCATCCGGGAATTCAAGTCTGGCAGCCAGCGGCCCGGGCATCATTGGAAAGGGTGACTCATTCAAGGTCCGCCTGAGCTGGGATAATGTGAATGCACTGCCCGGCGAGGAATGGCTGGGAGCCACAGGCATCGGCACCAACCGTGACCAGCCTGACAACATTGGCGTCATTCCCGTTCATTTCAGGCGGACCGGTATTGCCGCACCCGCGACCTTCCCGTTGATGAATGGAACCATGCACGGCCTGGCGCTGGATGCCGCCGCTGTGCACGACCGGATCTTTATTGACGTACCTCCCGGCGCGAGCAGCCTGACGGTGACGGCCAATGGCGCCGATGAAACACAAAACAACAACTTGAAGCTTGAGCTTTCCAGGCTCGATTTCGATGACAGCCTGATTGATCCGCCTTTCGCCGCGGCACCCGAAAATGCGCCCGTGGTGGCCTCTGCCACAGGCAGTAACGGCGACGGCCCGTCATTGACGATCAGCGGTGGCATGCTTGAACCCGGGCGTTGGTACGCGGTGCTAAGCAATCAACTCGGCATACCTTTCGCGATAGACATCCGTGCCGATGTTGAATTTTCAGGCGCCCCCATCCCACTTCATCCCGGCTTGTGGGAACCCGGATCCAGGCCCGGCCTGGGGCAGGGCTATGAATATAATTTCAGCGGGTCCAGCCGGGCCCTGCTCTGGTACACCTACGACGAAGACGGCCAGCCTGTCTGGTTCATCGCCGGTAGTCCGGCGGTGGATGGGAATATCTGGACAGCGGACCTGATGCGTGTGACCAATGACGGCAGCCGGCAGCAAATGGCCCCGGTTGGCCAGGTGTCGGTCACCATGCTCGCCGAGTACGACGCAATGTTCTCATTCACCCTGTATGGCGAATCGGGCACTGAACGCATGATGCCGCTCAGCGCCCTGACTTGCCCGGAAATTGATGGCTCAAAGAAAAGCCTTACCGCTCTCTGGTTCCGGGGTATCGACGGCCTTGGTGGCGCCAGTATCCTCATGAATTCGGCGACCCAGGCCCAGATTCACTACCTGTTCGATGCGGTTGGCATGCCCCGGTGGTTGTTCGCGCAGGATATCGACGATCCGGCGCCCACCAATCCGGAAATCCCAATGCTGCAGTTCAGCGGGTATTGCGCGGTTTGCTCAAAGGCCGCCGTGTCATCGCAGCCCGTGGGGTTACTGGAAAGAAGCTTTAGCAGTGAGAACGAGGGCAGCTGGACACTGGATTATCTGTTTGCACCGCCGCTTTCCGGTTCGGTGGAGCGTACCGACCAGATTGTTAAATTGACCGATACCATTACATGCGAATAGGCGTTGCCCCGGTAGCGCCAGAGTAGTTTTGAAGCGTAGTGATTTTTATTTTGACCTGCCTGCCGGCTTGATCGCCCAGCAGCCGCTGGAACAGCGAGATGCAAGCCGTCTGCTCGTCTTAGACCGGGATGACGGCCGTATTCATCACAAGCAGTTCGCCGACATTAGAGGCTATCTGAATCCAGGGGATGTGCTGGTGATTAATAACAGTCGTGTGATTCCCGCCCGACTGCACGGGCGCAAAGTCGACACCAATGGAAAGGTCGAAATCCTCCTGCTTGAAAAGCAGTCCATGGTCGAATGGCGCGTACTGGTTGGCGGAAAGAGGATCAATCCTGGCTTAAAGATAAGACTCCAAGATAAGAAAGGCCAGCCCGCAGATCTTGTGGCGCAGGTGGAAGCCAGCGAGCAAGGTGGGGTTCGAATAATACGCTTTGATGAACCAGTGGAAGATCATTTGGACGAGATTGGACATCCTCCTTTGCCACCTTATATCCACAGGGCGCTGGAGGATCCAGAACGCTACCAGACTGTCTATGGGAGACCCGAAGGATCTGCGGCCGCACCGACGGCCGGATTGCATTTCACACCAGATCTCTTGCTTGACCTCCGTGGCAGAGGAGTCATGATCGAGGAGCTAACATTACATATAGGATTAGATACCTTTAAGCCGGTCGAAACGGAAGAAGTGCGATCGCACAAAATCCACTCCGAATGGTCGCGGCTGACTGCCGAGTCCGCCCAGCGCATCAACGAAGCGAAACTCGCCGGAAATCGGATTGTGGCCGTTGGAACAAGCTCCGTTCGAGTGCTGGAGACAGCAGCGCTGCGCTCAGCTGGCCTAACAGGATCATTATCGACGATGAGCGATCCCGAATCGCAATC
>JAIVWI010000053.1:0-17045 GCA_048636595.1 Oceanospirillum sp.
TGTGTGCTTGTATGGTAAAGCCAGCCTTTTTTATGGATGATTAAAGGCGCCGGGATGGGAGGGACTATGTGCGCTTCTGACCTATTGGTACAGACTTGATTAGACTTCGTCCCCATCCCCTCACCATAAACGCCGATTAGGAATCTAGCTGTAGTACCAGCCAAATGCTCTCAAGCTTGCGTCGGTGAGTTCCCGGCTTTACGGACTAACTACCGCGGAGACTATTGTGGCAAAACTGGTAACGAAAATCACCCTGGGTATCGACGTCGCCAAAGATCAGCTCGTCGTTTACAACTGGCAAACTGAACAGACCACCACGCTGGCGAATCAACGCAGCGACATCAAAGCCTGGCTGAAGGCGATTGATGGCCCTGTGCGGATCGCCATCGAACCCACCTCGCACTATCACCTGACCATGGTGGATGAGGCCCAGGCACTGGGTTATGAAGTGTATCTGATCAATCCCCGGCAGTTAGTGCATTACCGCGAGGCGGTCAATGTGCGCAACAAGACCGATCCCCAGGATGCCTGGTTGCTGGCCCGCTTTCTGGAACACGAAGGCAGTCAGCTACGCCTGTTTCAGCCACAAGACCCCAGAGCGCAACGCTTATGGGCACTGATCCTGCGTCGCGCTACGGTCGTAAAGAGTCGGCAACAACTGCAACAGAGCTTTGCCCGGGTACAGATGTCCATCCAGGCTTTGATCACCCAGTTCAACCAGCTCTTGATGCGCCTTGAGCAACAGATCCGCCGTCTGATCCGTGAGCTGGGCTGGTGGTCCGACTACCGATATTGCCTGTCCATACCCGGGGTCGGGCCCTGTAGTGCGGCTGCCCTGGTGGCGGCCTATCACCGTGGCGCCTTCCCGGGTAGCGATGCCTTTGTGGCCTATCTGGGGCTGGATGTGCGTATCCGCGAATCCGGTTACTACAAAGGCAGGCGTAAGCTCACTAAGCGCGGTGAGCCGGAACTGCGGCGGCTGTTGTTCTGTGCGGCCCATGCGGCACGCACGTATCACCGTTTTGCTGACTACCATGAAAAACAGGTCGAGAAAGGTCTGTCAAAAATCGCCGCCCGGGTAATACTCGCGCGCAAACTGGTGAGGATCGCCTTTACCCTGATGCAAAATCAACAGAACTTTATCAAACAGGAGAAAATCTATTGCGCAGCCCCATAGAATCTAATCGGCTGTTCCCGACAGCCCGATTGTCCTGCAAACAGCTAGCCGATCCCTCCCTGAAACGTCAATTACCGAAATCACGTGGAATACACAGCTATCCCAAGCGTCGCTCCAGGTGCGGATACCATATAAGTTGCGAGATTCCCCGCACTGCCATGAAAACCAGTATTGCAGCCCACAAACCTCTGAGCCCCCAGGCATTCGTCATTGGATTGAGGATCAGCAGGTAAATCCCGAACGCAATGCCCATGGTCACCATCATGGCGGCCGCCGCAGTGGCGCCGATAAACACGCCGTCCATCTGAAAGCACCACACCGAAACGAGGGGCATGATAATCAACAGCGGCATCAGTTCTCGTGACAGCGCGCGCACATCTTCAAGATCGGTCAGCACTGCAACGATACTGTCTCCGGCAAGCCAGAAGACCAGGGTGTAAACCAGGCTGCCGGCTATCGCCCAGGTGCTCGTGATCACTACCCAGCGCCGGAACATATCGCGTTTGCCATAGCCCCAGGCGGCGCCGGCCAGCGCTTCGGCCGCATGCGCAAAGCCGTCCAGACCCAGGGCCATCAGCATCATGAATTGATTGATCACGTGGCTTGCGGCCATTTCTGTCTCGCCCATGCCGCCAGCGACGCGCATGACCATGGCCAGCGCGCTGGAGCGGATCACCGTGGCCACCAGTTCTGCCGAATCATTCCTGCCTTTGGCCTGCGCAACCAGGCCGGTGGTGCCCATGCGCAGAAAACCGAAGGCCCACATGATATAACTGAAAATAACACTGCCCAGACCGACCGCGGCCAGGTGTACCGCACCAGGAAGGTGCCCAATCGCCCAGGTATCCACAAACCCGACCATGGGAGCGGACGAGTTGGCCAGGATGGCAGGGCCGGCGATGGCCCAAACCCGGACATGCGGCGCCCGGGAGTCCTCAGAGGTGTCGATGGCAGTCATTGACGGATGGTACGAGGAAGGAGGATGGCGTGCAATTGGCAGGGTACTACTCTGCTTCCCAGCGGTGTGCACTCCCGTCATTCAACGTCCGCGCCACGAAAGCTGTAACCCGGGCGCAGGCGAGCGAATGTCCCCGGAGGTTTGCCCTGGAGGGGATATTTTCCAGCTTGCGTGGTATGCCTGAAGCGCGGCAAGGGTATGGGCCTGCGCCTTGCATTTCTATCTCATCACCTTTGAGCTCATCATCACAGATCACACCGTAAACGCCCGGCAGCGAAGCCGGCAGCAGACCCGGACGCTCCGGATGTCCTGCCGCAACCAGGACAGAGCCGGCATCCCGGGCCGCAATACATGCCTCAGCGATAAGCTCAGCGCCGGAGCCTGGCGGTAAAGCCAGGCTCAGATTGATGACATCACAGCCCTGGGCGGCAGCCCGCAGGATTCCCCTGGCTACCAGGGAGGGATAAGTGGTCAGCCCGTTATCAAATACCCGGATGGCAAAAAATCCGGCATGCGGTAGTGCTTTGCGCAATACTCCCGCCACCGCGGTACCGTGGCCCGACGGGTCGCTGAAATCACTGTCTTCACAAATCTTTTTACTGTTGTCGAGGTAAATTCTGCACCCGCGCACCTCACCGCGAACGTGTGAGTGCCACGGGTTGATACCCGTATCTACGATTCCGATCAGTAGTTTCTGCACGGGCTAATAACAGGTCCTATGTTTCCAGGCCTTGCGCTCGCCTGGGCTTGTTCAGTTCAAAATAAGCAAGCAATTCTTCCTTGCTCACCGGGTGTAATTGCCCTTCCTGCATCAGCAACAAACGGTCAAATTGTTCCAGCCCGGTGAGGCGGTGACTGATGGCCAGAACGGCGCGATCGGCAAATGCGCTGAAGAGGTTGGCGCGCACCCGGCTTTCTGTTTCCGGGTCCATTGCAGAGAACGCTTCATCCAGAACCAGCACATCCGGGTCAGCCAGGAACAAACGCGCAAGCCCAAGCCTCTGACGCTGGCCATCAGAAAGGCTGTGGCCCCGCCCGCCAATGACCGTGTCAAATCCTTCAGGCAAAGAGAGAATAAATTTATTCGCCTCGGCCAGCCTGGCGGCCTCAACCATTTTTTCAGTGGTGACGTTGGGGTTTCCGTAGCCAAGGTTTTCCCTGACACTGGCATGCAGCAGGAAGGGATCTGATGAAGAGTATCCAAGCGTATCGTGGAGGGACCTGCCTCTGTTACCAGCACGTATGCCAGTACCAACGCTCACTCTGCCAGTATGGGGTTTTCTTAGTCCAAAAAGGAGTTGTACCAAAGTGGACTTGCCGGCGCCCGATGCGCCAAAAACCGCGACCTTCTCTCCCGGGGCTATCCGAAGGTTCAAGCCATTTAACACGGGAGCAGCATCCTCGTAAGTGAATGTTATATTTTCCAGGCAGATTGCAGCCTGCTTATCAGTTTCATCAATATCAGAATTGATGGAATCAACTTCCATGGAATCAGCCCATCTGCTTGCCTCCCCGTCACCCAGTATTTCTACTACCCGGTCAAGGCTGACACGAGCTTCCTGCAGCGTTCTGACCAATCCCAGAAGGCCCGAGGCAGGCCCATAAAGCCGGCCCTGGTAGAGTACAAAAGCGACAAAAGTACCCAGCCCAATAGCCCCGCTTTCCAACAGGCCGCCACCGAGCAGATAGATCCAGGCCAGGCTGAAAGAAAGCGCCAATCCCGGCAACTGGGTTGCAGCTGACTGGGTTATTTGAAACCTGAGCACGTGTTGGACCAGTTGCTCATTCAATTCCCTGAATGTTTCCAGTTCCTGTGCTTCCGCGCGGTGAAACCGGATTCCCCGAAGCGCCCCAAGCCGTTCGGCGAGAAAGTGGGACAGGTCAGCCATTTTTTCCCGAATTCCACGCGTTCCTTTTTCGATCGGTGAGCGAAAAGCCACCGTGAGAACCAGGGCGAGGGCCAGGCCCAGGTAACTCCAAAGCGCCAGTATGGGGGAGAGATATATCAGGATTGCGGCGCTGATAAGCAAGAACAGCACATTGTGTAAAAAACCGATCACTCCATCCACCAGGAGCGCCTGGATTTTCGGTATGTCAGAGCCAAACCGGCTCAGCAGGTCACCGTGACGGAAGTGCTCCACTCCCTCAATCCGCGCATACAGGCAATGACGAAACAGCCTTTGCCGGATTTCGACCAGCACACCGGCTGAGAGTTTTGCATGCACCATCCGTGACACAAATCCAATAAGGACATCGGCCAGAGCCAGCACCACAAGCGCTGCCGCGATGACTGGAATCACGCCGTAGTCGTTGCGTTCAACCACGGCGTCGATAAAGGCCTTGCCAATTAACGGGGTGGACAAAGAAGCGGCGGAGCCGGCCAGTCCCAGTAGAAAGAGCGCGACAAGCGTCTTTTTTCGCTGCCTGAGGTGCCCGGTAAAAAGTCTTAGTGCTTTCAAGTGGCTAATCTCAATTTCAAATTGTGATCTGATTTCTCACTTATATCCCTTAACTCCTTGTAATTCCAAACATCAGGATAGTAACAAGCATGGGTTTCATGACAAAGTGAAGCAGCGCCGCGAAGGGCAATGGTTGCCTCCTTTATGCTTTGGGCACCCCCTCCTTTTCGGGCCCTGTCCCTTGCCATCGCAGCCAGCTTGACCGAGGCGTACTTTCGCTCGAGTGATGCTTCCCGCCCGACCACTTTCAAACTCCTGACACCCGCGGCTTGCAGCCCTGGAATAGCGCAAAGCCCACAGGGCCCCAACGGAAAGCCCCGACTGGTACTGCAACCACAATTATTCTGAGTCCATTTCCAAAAGGCGTAACGATCGAGCAGCCCCGGGGGCATATCTTTCAGTTCGTCGCCATCCGCCAGGCAAAAAGTTCCGGCATCATGGGTTGTCGCGCACAGGCCTTCTTCGAAAACGCAGCCATCGTTTATGAGGAAGGCCTCAAATTCCATTTCATTGATCACACATTGATCGATTTCCGCCAGGGTCAGATGTCTTGGCAGAATGATCCTGGAGACACCCAAATCCCTGAAGAACCGGGAACTGGCGGCATTGCTTGAAGTAGCGAGGCTGGAGAGGTGCAATTGTGCCGCATGGCCTGCTTCAACCAGCGCCAGTAGAAGATCCATATCAGCCACGATCAGGGCGCTGACTCCCATTTCCTGTAAAAGCCGGTCGCCAAACTCCGCGAGCATTTCTACCGCTCCTGGTGGGTAATGGGGCGAGTTCAGGGCGACATGGACGGGCATCGAACCGGCGGCCGCAATAATTTCCTGTAGTGCCTGTTCATTTAACACGCCCGCTGAGTCCGGGTGTCTGCGATTGGGCCAGGCCGATCCAAATTTCTTTTTCCATCCGGGCGGGGCCAGCCCGCAATAAAATTCATCGGCGCCGGCGGACTGCAATGGAGCGACTTCGCTGGCACTTCTGAGCGGCGCCAGGATCTTCATGGTCTGATTTTCATGGGCCATCTTCATGGGATAGGCTGCTCGTGAAACACCACCCGGTCAGCAAGCGCAATATGGCGAGAAATCCACTCCGGCGGTGCTTTGAAAAACAGGGTATTTCCAGCCCGCCACATCTCTTTTTGGGTATCCTGGCGATTCTCCTTCCTGAAGATTCCCCGGCACGGGGCTTTGCAGCCTGAATTCAGTCCCTTGGTAAGAATTCCTTTGCCTGCTGGCGCGGCAGCAGCTTTTTCCAGGCAGTTTCTTCCGGAGGCCGCAAAGGTGAAAGGAACATGCAAGGCGCGTTTAAGTCCGTCGGCGCCGTCACCCAAATAGCCGGGTTCCAGGTCAGCATCTGATTCCAGCGCAGTTACCCCGAAGGAGAAGGCCAGTTTCCTGATTCCCGCCCCTCTTTGGGTATTTTCACCCCCGGGCCCTGATGCCTGCATATCAAGCCGTGGGTCCCTTAGTCCCCGGTTCATCAAGCGGCCCATGCGTAATGGAAAAGAAGTATATTTTTTTCGAAGCAACTCGAGAACACCCCAGTCGTTGAAGACAACAGCGGGAAACATCTCCCGCCTGGCCAGGCCGCCAAGCAGACGGTCCAATCTGCTTAGTCCCTTGTGCGTAACCAGGGGGGTGAGCAACACCGCCTCCAGGCCACGTTCCGCGCAATGGGCGCAGAATGCCTCGGTATCCCTGATACCCGGTATCAACTCCTGGCAAAATTCCGTGCCGAAATAGAGCGCCGTCAACTGCGCATCGGGACACAGCTTCCACAGTGCGTCGTCACAGAAGTCCCTGGGACTCTTGAATGAACTGTCCGGTGTGGCGATGCGCAGAGCGTATTCCATTGTTAAAAGGTCAAACGCCTGATATCCATACCATCCGTTTCCATCTGCAGCACCTTGATGGGCTTCAGGCTTTTGGCATCGAAAATGGTGGTGGTCGCGCCTCCACCGGAGACGTAAATTTTACTGCCGTCGCTGGAAACATTGATGGCGTAATGGGTACCCCCGGGTATGGGAATGACGTGCTCATAGGTCCGGGTTTCCAGGTCGATGACCGTGAGTTCATCCATCACCGCGTAGACTTTCTTTTTATCCGGTGAAAGCATCACGCTGTAGGCGAAAACAGGCGGGCCATCAAGTGGGGTGTCTGTAATCTCGCCGCTGTTGGTATCGATGGAAACCAGCCCCATCAATTCAGGTGTGTAGTAATTGACCATGAAGATGCCGCCGTTCTCCAACGTGTTGTCCCACAGCGGCAAAATATTCCATTTTTTCTCAAACATGGGGTAGGTACCAATGACCTTCATGTTCTCGCCGGATACGTCTATCTTGACGATGTCTTTTCCAATGACATAAATGTTGGTGGAGTTTTTTACCGATACCAGCGAAGTTGAACCCCAGGGCACCTCGATACTGCGCATGATGTGTCCGTCCTCAAGATTTATCTGTGCCAGCATGGGGGGAACAACCACAGCCTCACCCTTGCGAGTGGTGCGCGACAGCAGGTTAACAAAAGCACTCTTGCCGTCGGGGGCAAGATCGAATCCATAGATGAACCGGTCCCAACCGTCACCGCCTGCATCAATCGTGCTCACCACCTGCTTTTCAGCCAGATCAATTTTATGGATGAGATGCCGTTTGGTAACCACGTACAAAAATTTCCTGTCAGCCGTGAAATCTGACTCTCTGATCCAGCCATCGACCGGGATGTCGCCCACGATGGCGTCGGTGTCGCCATCGACAACCTGAATCAGCCCGTAGCCGAGGTAATAGAAAGTATCCTTTGCGCTTGCCGTTGCGCAATTCAGCCCGATAAAAATTACGGCGATCACCAGCAAGCCTGTCAGTTTTTTATTCATATCCAACCCTTTAGTCGTACTTTCCATTAGTCGTACTTTATGACCCGCCAGTCTCTGGCGACATTGGGGCACTGCTTGTCAAAATCCTCGTGGTTGGTCAGACCATCAGGTACCTGTGCGGGCCACCAACAGTCTCCGGCACAGCCATGAAAATCCTTCGCCGACGACTGGCAGTTGCCAATCGGATAGGTGGGGCGCGGGTTGGTTTCCCAACCGGTGTCGAAAATAGTAGTGCAGCCCACCGGCATGGCCGGAGGCCCTTCCTGTAGCGCCTCCACCGATTTTTCTTCACCCTCGGCCAAAGACTGGATGGCCCGGGCTTTTTCATTAAGCGCCTGGATCGGCCGTTTCTTTTTCATTTCAAACTCCTTCGAGTGCTCTGTCACACTCATATTGTTGGGTTCAGAGCACTAGCATTGTGCGCGCTGTGCAAGCCGGCGGCCCATCGCCTCGATTGCACCGTCCGTGCGCAACTCCGCGTAGGTCTTCATACCCAAATCCAGCCAGCTACGAATAAATTTACAGGAGGTACCACGCGGCAGGCCCAGGTGGTTTTCACGTAAATGATTTTCATAATGGCAGCCGCCGGCACAAAGTGTTCTTGCCCAGCATTTGGAGCAACTTTCTTCGCGGCCCTCGTTCAATGAACTCAGGCAGGAATTAATCCTGTCCGTATTGATACCGGTTTCGAGACTACCGGTGCAAAAATCCGCTTCGCCGGTCAGGCGATGACAGGGGAAAAAGCTCCCTTTTGCATCCACCGCCATATAGCCGAAGCCGGCGCCGCAAGACAAAGATTTTGTTTGACCGAGATGAATCCGTCCCAGCAAGTCGAGAACATTTGAAAAAGGCATGACGAGTCCTTTCCTGGCGTGAGCGACAAAACGCCCAGCCAGTTGCCCAAAGCCTTCCAGCAGTGCTGCATCCTGCTCCGCAGTCGGCAGCAGCGCTTTGCTCACCGGACTTACCGGGGCTATACCCACTTCATGAAAACCAAGATCCATCAGATGATCAAATACCTCGACCACCCGGTGCCACTGATCCGGGGCAAGGGTTACCCTGGCTGCGACAGGAACGGGTGAGTCTTCCAGCAAAGGTCCCAGGCGGGACACTATTTCGCCATAGCTTCCAGTGCCGCTTTCATCCGGGCGGTTGTGGTCATGGATGTCGCGAGGCCCATCCATGCTGACCGCGACTGAAACCCGGTTGGCGTGCAGGAAGGCCACAATCTCAGGGTCCAGCAGCGTGCCGTTGGTGGTGAGGGAAAAGTGGACTTCTTTGCCCATCTTCCGGCCGTAGGAAATCGCTTCACTGGTCGCCGCCCTAACGGCTTGCATGTTCAGCAAGGGTTCACCGCCGAAAAATATCAAGGTTACATGGTCCCGGTCACCGGAGTTATCCAGTAAATAACGCACGGCCCGGCGTGCTGTTTCCGGGGCAAGAAGACAGGGTACGGCGCCATAAGTACCGCCATCGGCATAACAGTAAGTACAGCGAAGATTGCAGTCCTGGGCTACCTCCAGCACCAGTGTGGAAAGCGGCACATCCCCCGGTTTGAGCCGGGGAGGCAATGCCTTTTCCCGCGACGCCGGGAAAAGCACTTGTGCGTCGCGCAACCCCTCCAGTACTTCCAGGTCTGGTGAAGGTATTTTATCCAGGTCAATAGATTCGGAAGTACGCCATCTGCTCAATGTCTCTCGCGCTTCCCGGGTCAGGGAAAACAGACTCGCCTCTTCCACAGCAAAGATGAAATGCTCACCGGAACCGCAAAAAATACGGTGGTCTGCCCAGACCAGCGCCGTGTTCATTATTTCGAATCCATCATTTCAGCCTTTGAATGTAGTCGGGCACGGTCACCACCAGGCGCCCTTCAGCGGTGTAAGAAAGTGTTCCCCGTGTGTATTGGGCTATCACTTTGACCATACCTGTGCCTTCACCACCGTATTCACGGCTTGGGATTGGGTTGTAGTCACCGCTTGGAAGGTAGGTCCCGTCCGCTTCGATTGCGCCCAGGTGGACAAGATCGTCGTCACCGGGCCGGGTTTCTTCTTCAGCCAGGCTGAAGTCAGCAGCCACCGGACCCAGCAAAAAGTCATCCGATGGCTTGTCAGCATCTGTACCCCTGGACCAGGCAAAAGCCTGGAACTGCACACCCTCTGCCGGATAGTTAATGCCGCCATTGACCCTCGCCCGCCCCATTTCCGGGCTGACACTCAGGTAATCAATGCGCGTAGCCAGCTTTATTGAGCCGGCCTCAATTCCTTTTACACTTAGGCTGGCGCTGCCGTGGCTTGCACCCCGGTAAACAAGCAACACTTCGATTGTTTCAGGGCTGGTTGCCGAAGCCTGCAATACCTCTACATCATCTGCAGATACTGCAATATCTTCTGCCGTAACTTTTGGCAGCCGAATGCCCTCAATGAGAACCTTTGTTTCTTCACCGGTGAGCAGGTAGCCGGGGGTAATCCGCAATGCCTGGCTTTCCCGGGTGATGGGAAACCACGTGGATGCGGAGGTGCGGAAGTTCGGCGCGTGGTGGTGGTGTTCACCACTAATGGCGCCGTCCACAAAACTGAATGCGCCCATGGTCGCACTGCCATTCTGGCTTGTGCGCGTGCGCAGCGCGTAACCACCGTAAAGGGTGGCTTCTCCTGAAAATGTTGCATAGGTCCCGTCAGAAAAACTCATCGTACCCTGCAAAGTGTATTCGTCATCACCGATTGATTTCAGGCTTGCTTTGCCGCGATAGTTGCCCTTGCCGGGTTCAAACCCCAGCAGGAACCACTCACCGTCAGGTTTTGCTTCCGGGGCCGTCCATGCGCGGCTGTAGGGTAGTTTTTGGGCCAGCCCTTTTAGTGCCGTATCCGCTTCACTCCGCCAATGCATTTCACGCATTTGAGCCATGATGGCCGGATCAATGTAGATGTGAAAATCGCGCAGCTTTCCCCAGGCTGATTCGGTCATGCGGTAGGAGTAAATCTTGGCAGCGCTGTGGCAGCGAACACAGGTGGTAAACAATTGCTGCTCATCATCGCCGCTGGGTGTTTCGATCGTCTGGGGGTTATTGAAAAGATTGATGTAGGCGACTTGAGCCGCCTCATCCGGGGTCAGAATCTGAGTGGCGCAAAGCTCTTTCAGCAGGATGGCCATTTCGCCGGTCTTGATGCGCATTCCGTACAAACGGTGCATACGGTCCACGATAACCGTCCACTCCTCAGGCGTCGTGCGCAAGTCCTCGACGCGAGTGAGTTTCCCGTTTTCAGCCGAGTGGCAAACTATGCATTTTTTCCGCACCAGTGAATCTTTATCAAATGCCCATGTGTTGCCGACAGTTGCGCCCGATAAAAGGACGATAATAATCGTTCTAACTAAAAGTTTATTCATCTTTTTTCCTGAGCAAATAACAAGCATCTTCAGGATTGCGATGAATCTCCAGGTCTTACGGTAGTTCTAGTAGTTATTTTAGGACAAGCGTACAATATAGGACGCTCGACCTATATTTGTCAAATCCAGGATCTTTTGTTTATGCAAAAAAAAGAACAGCAGCGGCGCGCACGGGTTGCTACCTATGAAAAAGGCCAGGCACGAATAGAAGCCATCCTGGAGGCAGCTGCGGAGGTGTTGATTTCCCAGGGTTACAAGAAACTGACACTGAGGCAGATCGCTTTGCAAGCAGGTATCACGGTGGGCAACCTTACCTACTATTACCGCAGCAAAGATGCTTTGTTAAAGGATCTCCTGGACCATATCCTGCACACTTATCTTGATGAAATGGATCGAATAGTAGAAGCAAGCGGTGATTCACCGGAAGATCGTTTTGTCGCCATTGTCGAGTACCTCATCGAGGATCTGCATACCCAGCGAACGACCAGGTTTTTTCCCGAACTCTGGGCGCTGGCAAACCACGATGATTATGCCGCAGAACTGATGGAAACCATGTATGCAGAGCAGAGGCAGGCATTGTTTGATCTAGTCCATGCAATTAACCCGAAACTGGATGAACAACAAACCAGTCATCTTGCGCTGTTCGTTTCGTCCTCTATTGAAGGCATGACGATGTTCGTTGGGGCCGGAAAAAAACAGGAAGGCGCCCTTGAATCGATGAAAAAGATGGCCTGTAAGAGCTTTCTGCTGCTGATTGCCCGCTCTTAAATCGGCTATGATCACTAAAACGAAAAGCAAGGATATGCTAGTGAGCGACTTGGAAGAACTGAGGGCGCGGATAAACAATTTCGCCAGTGAGAGAGATTGGAATCAGTTTCACTCACCAAAAAATCTGTCAATGGCCTTGATTGTCGAGGCCGGTGAACTGGTTGAACAATTTCAATGGTTGAAGGAAAGCGAAAGCTATGACCTTTCAAGCGAAAAACTTGCGGCCGTCGAAGAGGAAATTGCGGATATCTTTGTTTATTTGATAAGAATTGCTCACCAACTTGATATCGATTTGGTCAGTGCCGCGAAGAAAAAAATTGAATTGAATGAGTCCAAATACCCAGCGGAAATAGTTCGGGGCAGTGCCAGGAAATACACTGAATATTGATAATAACCTAACCTGCCGTTTTGGACTTATTGCAATGCGAGTGACTTCGATACCTCTGCTAAGGATGTCTTTGCGGCACAAAATTAATTTCCAGTCTATAACCTGCTGCATGTGCGTAACGCTCAATGGTGGAGAGTGTGGGCGAAATTTTTGAATCAACATTTTCCAGCCTGGAGATGTTGCTTTTCTGAGTCTTTAGGGCTCTCGCCATTTGCTCCTGTGTAAAGCCAGCGGACATGCGTAACTTAATCAACTTTTGGCGCAACTCGTATGCGGGTGCAAGGCGGTCATACTCAGCCTTCACCTCAGGCCGGGACAGTGCTTCTTTTTTAAAATCTTCAAAATAAACAAAATTTCTATTTACCCTGCCCGACAATTTCATACGCCTTGGCCAGCGCCCGGTCGAGATTCTCGGGCTGATCCCCCCCGGCCTGGGCCATGTCCGGCCTGCCGCCGCCGCGGCCGCCGACTTCAGCCGCAACCTGATTGACGATATTGCCGGCATGATAGCGGTGGGTGAGATCTTTTGTGACCACTACGATCAACATGGCCTTTGAACCGGCCGCACTTCCTAGAACGACAATGCCGGATTTGATCTTGTTTTTGAGGTCATCGGCCAGATTCCTGAGAGCGGCCGGAGTGTCCACTGTGACTCTTTTGGCCAATACATCAACACCGTCTATCGACCTGACGGCATCCGGCGATGCCTCCGTAGCTTTTGATGCCAGTTTGGTTTTTAGCTGAGCAACTTCTTTTTCTAAAGCTTTAAGATCGACCTGCATCTTTTTGACCCTCAACGGTACGGCCGGGGCTTTTTCTTTCAGCAAATGGGCCGTATCGTTTAATACCCGCGATGTTTGCTGGACAAATTTTAGGGCCGATTCACCCGTCAGGGCCTCAATTCGTCTGACCCCGGATGATATGCTGGATTCACTCACGATTTTGAAAAGACCGATGTTACCGGTATGTCCGGTGTGAGTCCCGCCGCAAAGTTCCTTGCTGAAATCGGTGAGAGAAACAACGCGAACACGATCTCCGTACTTTTCCTCAAACAAAGCCGTAGCCCCTGATTTAAGTGCCGCTTCAGCATCCATTTCCTCAATAGCGGTGGGTACGTTTTCGCGGATACGCTGGTTGACAAAATTTTCAATGGCTTCCAGGGTATCGGTATCTATCAGAGAGAAATGGGCGAAATCAAAACGCAGCCTGTGCGGCGCAACCAGAGAGCCGGCCTGCTTGACATGGTCTCCGAGCACCTGGCGCAGTGCCGCGTGCAAAATATGGGTGGCGGTGTGGTTTAAAGCTGTGGCCGCACGCTTGTCCCCGTCAACCTTCAGACTGACGGCATCCCCCTTGTGGACGACTCCGGATGTTACCCTGGCTTTATGGATGATGAGTCCGGTGGGGTCTTTGACCGTGTCCAGTACCACCCCCTCAAAATTCTTACCGCTAATGGTTCCGGTGTCGCCGACCTGACCGCCGGATTCGGCGTAAAATGGGGTGCCTGCGGTAACAATTTCAAGGTGCTGCCCTTCAGCTGCTTCGGTGATTTCTTCACCGTCGGCCACCATTACCAGTATTTTTGAATCGCCGCTCAGGGAATTGTAGCCCACAAACTCAGGCTTGATACCCTGGGCCGAGAGGTTTTTGTAAGCTTGATTGATACTGTCAAAGGCTGTCACCGACCTGGATCTGGCCCGCTGCGCGTCCATGGCCCGGTCGAACCCGTCCATATCCAGACTCATGTTGTCGTCCCTGATAACATCCTGCACAATATCCACCGGGAATCCAAAGGTATCATAAAGCTTGAAAATAACATCGCCGGGCACCTGGCTCTGGCCGCGGGCCCTGATTTCGGCCAGGGTATCATTTAAAACCTTCAACCCCGTATCCAGGGTTTCCAGAAACCTGACTTCCTCATTTTTAATGATGCTGGTAATAAACGCGGCGGCTTCGGATAATTCGGGATAGGCCGGTTTCATAATCTTAAATACGACCTCGGCCGTTTGAGACAGAAAGGGACGCTTCAGCCCGATATTACGACCGTAGCGAATGGCTCGACGCATAATGCGGCGCAGGACATAGCCCCGGCCCTCATTAGAAGGCATGATGCCGTCACCGATAAGAAAAGCCGCGGCCCGGCTGTGATCGGCAATCACCTTCATGGCCACAGCGGTCTCCGGGGATTCGTCCAGACGCTTTTCGGCCAGCTCTTCGGTTTTTTCGATGATGGGCCGAATAAGGTCGGTGTCATAATTGGTGGGAACGTCCTGAATAATTGACACCATGCGCTCTAAACCCAGGCCGGTGTCAATACTTGGTTTCGGCAAGGGCGTCATCTTCCCGGAAGCATCACGATTAAACTGCATGAACACCAGGTTCCATATTTCCAGGTAGCGATCACAGTCGCACCCGGCGGTGCACTCGGGCCGTCCGCAGCCGTACTCTTCACCGCGATCTATCAGGATTTCGGAACAGGGTCCACAGGGTCCCGTATCTCCCATGGACCAGAAGTTATCTTCTTCACCCAATCGAACAATGCGGTCTTGGGGCAGCCCGATATTTTTATGCCAGAGGTCATAGGCATCATCATCATCGAGATAAACCGAGGCCCACAACTTGTCCGCCGGCAAGCCATATCCATTGGTCAAAAGATCCCAGGCAAACTCTATGGCACCCTCTTTGAAATAATCACCAAAAGAAAAATTGCCTAGCATCTCAAAGAAGGTATGATGCCGGGCCGTATAGCCGACGTTTTCCAGGTCATTGTGTTTGCCTCCGGCGCGAACGCATTTTTGCGAGGTGGTTGCCCGTAGGTAGTCTCTTTTATCTTCTCCCAGAAAAACACGTTTGAATTGTACCATTCCGGCGTTGATGAACAGCAGCGTGGGATCTTCCTGGGGAACCAGCGAGGAGCTGCGGACAATCCGATGGTTATGTTTTTTAAAATAGTCAAGAAATTGCGTTCGTATATCGTTTCCTGTCATTTCGCCTTCTCCACAACCTCTTCAGTTTCCTTTTTGTCAAAGCCTAAGGCCGCTCTGCATTTTTGGTAAATTTCATCGCACATGTCCTGGTTTTCAACCAGAAAGCGCTTGACGTTTTCACGTCCCTGCCCGATCCGTTCGCCCTGGTAAGAATACCAGGAACCGCTTTTGTCGATGATGCCCTCATTGGCCCCCACGTCAATCAGGTCGCCGGTTTTAGAGATGCCTTCACCGTAGGTAATATCAAATTCTGCTTCCGTAAACGGCGGCGCCAGCTTATTTTTAACCACCCGCACCCGGGTTCGGTTCCCCACAACCTCCTGCCCATCCTTGATGGCTCCGATGCGCCGAATATCGAGTCGGACCGAGGAGTAAAACTTCAGCGCATTGCCGCCGGTGGTGGTTTCCGGGTTGCCGAAAACCACGCCGATTTTCATTCGAATCTGATTAATAAATATGACCATGGTCATGGTTTTGCCGATCGAACCGGTTAGTTTTCGCAGAGCCTGGGACATGAGTCTGGCCTGCAGGCCCATGTGCGAATCGCCCATCTCGCCTTCAATCTCAGCTCGCGGTACCAGCGCCGCCACGGAATCAATTACCAGGATATCGATGGCCCCGCTTCTAACCAGCATGTCGGCAATTTCAAGGGCCTGTTCCCCGGTATCCGGCTGTGAAATCAACAGCTCATCACAGTTGACACCCAAACGTTTGGTGTATTTGATGTCAATCGCATGTTCGGCATCGATAAAAGCCGCAATGCCGTCATTTTTCTGCGCCTCTGCCACCGCATGCAGGGCCAGGGTAGTTTTACCGGAGGCCTCCGGCCCAAAAATCTCCACCACCCGGCCGCGGGGTAATCCCCCGATACCCAGGGCTTTGTCCAGGGACAGGGAACTGGTGGAAATAACCGGCCAATCGGCCACCGGCCGGCTGCCCAATTTCATGATGGCACCTTTGCCGAACTGGCGCTCCACCTGCGTCATGGTGGATTCCAGGGCTTTTACTTTATCCTCTGCAATAGACATGATTACCTCCTGTTTGGGAACGAAGAATGATGAAGGTCGAATGACGAATTAAGGAAGTCGCTACGCTCCGACGTCTAAATTTTAGTCCGTTATGAAAAGATAGCATTCCTTCATTCGACATTCGTCATTCGACATTCGTCATTCCAAATTGTCATTCTTCATTCGTCGTTCGTCATTCCAGGGTCATTCGTCATTTGTCATTCCTAGTTTGGCCTGCTTCAATTTAGAATAAACGGCGCCCGACGGTTTCAAGTCGCTTTTATACAAAATAATCTGATTAAACGTAGCGTCGACTGAGCGAAGCGTTGCATATTCATTCAGCATTTGACGGACCAGGGCCTGGCTGGCGGCTTGCTTAATGCGCCCCAGCGTCAAATGGGATTTGAACGATCTTTTGTCTTTAGGAAATCCCAGGCCGACCAGTTTTTCCTCCAGCCGGCCCTGCAAGGCTAACAGCGATCGAATGTCGCCACTAAGGCCGAGCCAAATGACACGGGGTCGTTTTATTCCCGGGAAAACGCCGATCCCACTGACAGCCAGTTTCAGTGGCGAAGATCCAATGACGGCTTCAGCCATGGCAGCACCGATTTTATCAATACCGCCCGGGTCGATATCTCCTAAAAATTTGAGGGTCAGATGGATATTTTCGGGGCGCACCCAGCGGGCGCGAAGCTTCAGCAGCTTTAATTCTTGTTGCACTTTCTGCAACAGCGAGATTATCACCGGCGGCAGCTCAAATGCAATGAAAGTGCGTATGGACTCGGACATGTTACTTTTTGTCGTTATTTTTTCCTGACCATAAACGGACTCAAACCGGAAAAGGAATATATGCTCCCCTTACGGATGTCCGGCAAATTCTAAATTCGAAGCACGAAATTCGAAACAAATCTAAAATCCGAATGCTCCAATGACCAAAACAACTGCAGCATTCGCCATCATCCCGGTCGTGATCCTGTTTGGGTCATTTGAATTTTTGTGATTCGAATTTGTCTCGGATTTCGGATTTCGAATTTCGAGTTTAGTTT
>JAIVWI010000054.1:0-16490 GCA_048636595.1 Oceanospirillum sp.
ACCCAGGATGTCGGACAGCACGGCAAAACGGTCGCCTTCCTTGATCAGGCCCATGGCGATACCGGCCACCGGCGCCTTGACAGGAACACCCGCATCCATCAGCGACAGCGAAGTGCCGCAAACCGAAGCCATGGAACTCGAGCCATTTGACTCGGTAATTTCAGATACCACGCGCAGAACGTAAGGGAAATCTTCCTGGCTTGGCAGTACCGCAGCAACACCGCGGCGTGCGAGGCGGCCGTGGCCGATCTCGCGGCGTTTGGGGCCGCTCATGAATCCGGTTTCGCCTACACAAAACGGAGGGAAGTTGTAATGCAGCATGAACGGGTCTTTGTACTCGCCAGTAACCGCATCGATGATCTGTGCGTCACGCCCGGTACCCAGCGTGGTGGCCACAATGGCTTGCGTCTCACCGCGGGTAAACAACGCTGAGCCATGAGCACGGGGCAATATGCCGCATTCCACCGAGATGGGACGCACCGTTGCCAGGTCGCGGCCATCAATGCGAGGATTACCGGAGAGAATGTGTTCGCGAACCAGGGTTTTCTCCAGCTTGGAAAACGCGCTGGAAACATCGCCTGCGGCCGGAGCGTTTTCGTCTTCTTCGTCACAAAGCGAGTCAACTACTGCCTGCTTTGCGGCGCTGATGGCGTCGCGACGCTGCATTTTATCAGCGATAGCATATGCATCGGTCAGGCCCTGCGTGGCTGCTGCGGCTACTTTCTCCCCCAGGGCTTCGTCGACAGTGGGGGCTTCCCAGTTCCAGTGTTCAACGCCGGCCTCTTCGGCCAGTTCGCGTACTGCCTGGACCACTGCGCGTGAAGCTTCGTGGCCAAAATTGACCGCGCCGAGCATGATGTCTTCCGACAGCAGGTCAGCTTCGGATTCGACCATCAGCACCGCGTTTTCAGTACCCGCAACCACCAGGTCCAATTTGGATTCTTTCAATTGCGTAGCAGTCGGGTTCAGCACGTATTCACCGTCGATGTAACCCACCCGGGCTGCACCAATCGGGCCGTTGAAGGGCATGCCGGAGAGTGCGATAGCCGCCGAAGTTCCGATCAATGCCGGAATATCGCCGTCAATTTCGGGGTTCGATGACATCAGCGTGGCGATAATCTGGACTTCATTCATGAAACCCTTGGGGAACAGCGGCCGGATTGGGCGATCGATCAGGCGGCAGGTCAGCGTATCTTTTTCTGTCGGGCGCCCTTCGCGCTTGAAAAATCCACCAGGGACGCGGCCCGCGGCGTAAAATTTCTCCTGATAATTGACCGTTAAAGGAAAAAATGGACGACCGGGATCGGCTTCCTTCCGGCCTACCGCAGTCACCAGAACGACGGTGTCGCCCATGGATACCTTCACTGCTCCACCTGCCTGGCGGGCTATCTGCCCGGTTTCCAGAGTGACCTGATGTTCACCGTATTGAAAAGTCTTGGTAATTTTTTGCACGGGGCTATTTCCTGTATTTTGAATCGTTAAAAAACGGATACGCGAAAGCTCCGGCAGACGTTACATCTACCAGAGCGAAGGCCGTGTCGTGATGCAAATAGCCGTCGTGATACAAATAATTAACGACGCAAGCCGAGACGCTTGATCAGGTCACGATAACGCTCGATGTCTTTCTTTTTCAGGTAATCGAGCAGGCTGCGACGCTGGTTCACCATGTGCAGCAGTCCGCGGCGTGAGTGGTGATCGCCTTTATGGGCCTTGAAATGGTCGGTAAGGTATTGAATACGACCGGTCAGTAACGCCACCTGGACTTCCGGAGAGCCGGTATCATTTTCTGAACGAGCGTAGTCGCTTACTATCTTTGCTTTTGCTTCTGCATCAAAAGACATGGTTCCTTCTCCATATCTAGAGCCGCGAAGTCTTTGGAAAAACCCGCCAGGTCATAAGACCGGGCAAATTTGGGTCTTTGCAAAAACTTCGAAGCCCCGGTTAAGTCAGCCGCACATTCTAATGCGGTAACACTCTTCAAACAAGGTTTATTTTACCAGATTTGTATCTGTAAGAGGTCGCCTTCGGCCGCAAGCGACCTCTTACAGTATAAACAGGCGTTTGGGGTGAACCTTGTGGTCGTCGCGTACTTCGCCCAGGCCAAGTATTTCACCACTCCGTGCGTAAACCCTGACATTGCCTGGCTGTGTGTCCTGGGCGGGTGCCGGATTGCCGTGGGTGAACCTCACTCGATCTTCGCCACTGAGTTCAACCACAGGCCAGGCTTCCAGCCCCGTGTCCAGAGGCAGTAACAGCGAGTCCTGTTGCCCCGCTTCGGTTGCCTTCTCCAGTTCTTCGAGACTGATCATGTCTTCTTCATGAAACGGTTCCACATCCAGCCTGCGCAAGGCCTGAAGGTGCGCACAGGTTCCCAGTTTTTCAGCGATATCCTCGGCCAGCGTGCGCACGTAAGTTCCCTTGGAGCAATGTACGCTAAAAACCAGCATGGGCGTTTCCCATTCGATCAATTTCAACTCATGAATGTTTACGCTACGGGACTTTCGCTCTACTTCTTTGCCGGCACGAGCGAGTTTATACAGCGGTTGGCCCTGGTGCTTCAGGGCTGAATACATGGGAGGAACCTGCTCAATTGCGCCACGGAAGGACTCGAATGCTGCATCAATAGCCCTTGGTGTAAGAGCGGGTACAGGCATTTCGGTTACGACATCACCCTCGGTATCCCCGGTCGCCGTGGCTTGACCGAGCCGCGCCGTTGCCAGGTAACGTTTTGAGGCCTCCAGCATGAATCCGGCGGTCTTGCTGGCCTCACCAAGACAGATGGGCAGCATGCCGGTTGCAAAAGGATCGAGGCTGCCGGTATGGCCTGCCTTACGGGCAGTAAACAGCCACTTTACTTTTTGCACGGCCTGGCTGGATGAATATCCAGGCGGTTTGTCCAACAGGATGATTCCATGGATATCCCTGCCTTTTCTGCGCACGGCTAGGTCTCATCGTTTTGATCATGTTCGCGATCGGAGGTCACGGCCGCCTCAATCAGACTGTCCATACGCAGCCCGGTTTCCACCGAAGCATCATGATGAAAATGCAGTTCGGGTACTGAACGAATCCGCATTTCCTGGCTGAGGCGGCTGCGCAGGAACCCCGCGGCTCTTTTGAGCGCCTTCAGACTGGAAGCTGCCTTATCCGTCTCAAACACGGTGATAAAAACTTTCGCGTGGGCCAGATCACGGGTTACCTCGACATCAGAGAGACCGATGAATCCCACTTCCGGATCTTTCAACTCCATCTGGATCAGCTTGGCCAACTCCCGTCGAAGAGAACCGGCTACACGCTCTGACCTGTTGAATTCACGGGGCATTTCCTGGCTCCCTACAAGGTCCTGGCCACTTCGATGCGCTCAAAGCACTCGATATGGTCTTTAGGCTTGATGTCGTTATACATCTTCACGCCGATACCGCATTCCGTACCGGACTGGACTTCCTTAACATCGTCCTTGAAACGCCGCAGTGATTCCAATTCGCCTTCAAAGATAACGACATTGTCGCGCAGCACGCGAATCGGGTTATGGCGCTTGACCGTCCCTTCCACTACCAGGCAACCCGCAATGGCGCCCAGCCTGGATGAACGGAAAACATCTTTGACTTCGGCAAGGCCAATGATCTGTTCCCTGATCTCGGTTCCCAACATGCCGGAAATTGCTTTCTTCACTTCGTCAATCGCATCGTAGATGACGCTGTAATAGTGAAGGTCCAGTTCATGTTCCTGGATGACTTTGCGGGCTGATGCATCCGCACGCACATTGAAACCGATGATGATGGCATTGGAGGCCTGGGCGAGCGAGGCATCGTTCTCGGTAATGGCGCCGACGCCCGAAGCAACAATGGTGACTTCCACGTCATCGTTACTGAGCCTGGTCAGCGCGTCACGCAAGGCTTCCACACTGCCCTGTACATCCGCGCGGATCAACAGGTTGACCGTGGTTTGTTCTTCCTTACCCATATGTTCGAACAGGTTCTGCAGCTTGGCGGCCTGCTGACGGGCCAGCCTGCTTTCACGTTGCCGGTCTTTCCTTTGGGACGCCGCTTCCCTGGCTTTACGCTCGTTGGCGACAGCCAGAAATTCATCGCCGGCCATGGGAACACCGGAGAGCCCCTGCACCATGACAGGCATCGAGGGACCGGCAGACTGGATAGTGTCCCCCTGCTGATCGAACATGGCGCGTACGCGCCCGTATTCCTGGCCGGCCAGGATCATGTCACCGCGTTTCAGAGTGCCCTGCTGGATCAACAACGTGGCGATGGGGCCACGGCCCTTGTCCAGGCTGGCCTCGACCACGACACCCCGCGCCTGCGCGTCCTCAACTGCCTTGAGTTCCATGACCTCGGCTTGCAGCAGGATGCTTTCCAGCAATTCGTCAATCCCTTCACCCGTTTTAGCGGAAACGTTCACAAAGATATCTTCACCACCCCAGTCTTCGGGAATGACTTCTTCCTTGGACAACTCGGTGCGCACACGGTCGGGATCTGCATCGGGCTTGTCGATTTTGTTTACCGCCACGATGATCGGCGTATTGGCCGCCCTGGCGTGATGGATGGCTTCCTTGGTCTGGGGCATAACGCCATCTTCCGCCGCCACGACCAGGATCACTATATCCGTGGCCTGCGCACCGCGGGCGCGCATGGAGGTGAAGGCCGCGTGGCCCGGTGTATCGAGAAATGTGACCATGCCGCGATCGGTATTTACACTATAGGCGCCGATATGCTGCGTAATTCCACCCGCCTCTGAGTCTGCAACCTGTGATTTGCGAATGTAATCCAGTAATGAGGTTTTGCCGTGGTCCACGTGACCCATCACGGTTACCACCGGCGGACGAGTAACGGTTTCGCCGGTGACATCTTCAACCTCGACCATCAATTGGCTTTCCACGTCTTTATCTTCAGCCAGTTTGGCCGTGTGACCCATTTCCTCGACCACGAGGATCGCGGTGTCCTGGTCCAGGGGCTGATTGATGGTTACCATCATCCCCATCTGCATCAGAACCTTGATCACCTCACCGGCTTTGACTGCCATCAATTTGGCCAGGTCGGCAACGGTAATGGCTTCGGGAACCGCTATTTCACGGGTAACCGGCGCGGTGGGACGTGAGAACCCATGCTCTGAAGGCTGCGAAGAAGTCCGCCGCACGCGACTGCCGGGTTTACGGCGCCGTGCAGCCGCGCCACCGGCGACATGCAGCTCTTTACGGCCATAGCGGGTGGTTGGCCTGGCTTTTGCCCTGGATTTTTCCTGATCACGCCGGCGCTGTTCCTCAGCCACTTTGCGGGCTCGATCTTCTTCCCGTTTGCGCTCCTCATCTTCTGCTTGCCGTTTCGCGGCATCCTGCTGAACCCGTTCCTCGGCCTCTTTGCGTGACTGCGCCTCAGCTTCCTTACGAGACACCTCTTCAGCTGCTTTGCGTTCTGCTTCCTCTTTTGCCTGGCTTGCCTTCTCGACAATTTCCTGGCGCGCTTTTTCTTCAGCCTCGCGCTGGATGCGAGACTCCTCCAGAATTCTCCTGGCCTCCTCGCGATCGGCGTCATCGGTGCCCAGTTGCGCCTGTACGACTTCACGTTTGACATAAGTCCGGCGTTTGCGCACTTCGACATTGACCGTCCGCGTGGATGCCCTGGGGCCACTGCCGGCTACACGCAGCTCGCTGACTGTTTTCCGTTTCAGCGTCACCTTGCGCGGCGCCGTGGCATCGGTTTCCATCTTGCCGTGACTTGCCCGCAAATACGCCAGCAATTTCTTCTTGTCATCGTTGGAAACCGCGTCATCTCCGCTGCTGCCTTCAATGCCGGCTTTACTGAGTTGCACCAGCAATTTGCTGACGTCAACGCCAAGCACTTCGGCTAATTGGGAAACGGTTACGTTAGACATAGTCTGCTCCTTACTGAACTGCTGGTACTGTCTGCCATCGAATGAATGATCGCGCCGGTCACTCTTCTTCGGCGAACCACGGCGCCCTTGCGGCCATGATCAGTTCAGCTGCTTCTTCGTCGCTTATTTCATCAATTTCCTGGAGTTCATCAACCGACAACTCCGCCAGATCTTCCTGGGTACGCAAGCCCTTGGCGGCCAGGCGGTAGGCGAGGCGTTCAGTCATGCCTTCCAGATCCATCAGGTCTTCCTGGGGGCGGTTCTCGTCGAGCACTTCTTCCTTCGCGATCAACTGGGTCAGAAGCGCATCGCGCGCACGACGCCGGATCTCGGTAACAATATCTTCATCGAACTCTTCAATTTCGAGCAACTCCGATTCCGGCACGTAAGCGACTTCCTCGATATTGCTGAACCCTTCCTGGACCAGGATATTGGCGACGTCTTCACCCACATCCAGGTGCTGCATAAAGCGATCGAGGATTTTCTTTGATTCCTCTTCGCCCTTCTCTTCTGCCTGCTCAAGGGTAAGGACATTTAATTCCCAGCCGCTCAATTCACTGGCCAGGCGGACGTTTTGGCCGCCACGGCCAATGGCCTGGGAGAGGTTCGACTCTTCTACCGCTACATCCATTGTCTGGCTTTCTTCATCAACAACGATGGAAGCAACTTCGGCCGGCGCCATCGCATTGATCACGAACTGGGCCGGGTTTTCATCCCACAGGATGATGTCGATACGCTCACCCGCCAGCTCATTGGACACGGCCTGGACCCGTGAGCCCCGCATGCCGACACAAGCGCCTATCGGGTCGGTTCGCCGATCATTGGAGCGTACGGCGATTTTGGCCCTGCGTCCGGAGTCACGCGCACCACCCATTATAGAGATCAGGTCCTGGCCGATTTCAGGGACTTCCAGTTCGAACAGGGCAACCAGGAATTCCACGGCGGTCCGGCTGGCGAACAACTGTGGTCCGCGCGGTTCGGCCTTGACTTCATACAGGTAGGCGCGCAGACGCTCGCCAGGCCGCACAGTTTCGCCCTGGATCATCTGGCGCTGGGAAATGAAGGCTTCGGCATTACCACCCAGGTCCAGGTAAACATTTCCACGCTCGATCCGTTTTACGATACCGTTCACCATTTCGCCGGCGCGATCCGCGTAAGCCTCGACCACCAGTGCCCTCTCGGCTTCACGTACACGCTGGACGATGACCTGTTTGGCTGTCTGCGCTGCAATCCTGCCGAATTCAGCATTGGCCATCGGTTCCTCTATATAGGCGCCGACTTCAATTTCAGGATTGGTCTCCCTGGCGTCTTTCAGAAACACCTGGGCTTCTTCAAACTCCATTTCCGCATCGTCATCGAGCACTTCCCAGCGGCGGAAGGTCTCGTATTCGCCGGTTTGACGATCAATTTCTACGCGCACATCGCGCTCTTCAACACTGAGTTTTCTCGCGGCTGACGCCAGGGCAGCTTCCAGTGCTCCGAAGATCACATCCTTGCTGACGCCTTTCTCATTGGATACCGCATCCACAACCAACAGAATTTCTTTGCTCATCGTGCTATTTCTCTCTGTCCTGAACTGTTTCCTGACCGCAAATCTGTGATCAGCCCTTGCCGGCAAACAAGCCGGCATAATCGGGCACCAGACGCGCCTTGGCAATATTGCCCAGGTCCAGCGTGACTTCCACACCGTCCTGTTCCATTCTTACCTGGTCATCGATCGTACCCAGAATTCTTCCCTTGAACTTCCTGCGTCCCTCTAGTGGCGCAAACAGGGAGATTTGTGCCACTTCACCGGAAAATTGCTCGAACTGCACCAGCGTAAACAGGGGCCTGTCCAGGCCAGGCGAGGACACTTCCAACTGATACTTTCCCGGAATGGGATCTTCCACATCCAGTATCGCTGCGATTTCCCTGCTGACCTTCGCGCAATCCTCCACGGCGATGCCATCCGGTGCGTCGATGTAAATCACCAACACCGGATTCTTGGGGTTGTTGCTGTGTTCAATACCCACGAATTCATAGCCCAGGTCTTCAACCAGTGGTTGCAGCAACGATGTCAATTTGCCTGAACTCAATCCCAATCTCCTGTATGTGACCTTTATTCCTCAGGACACAAAAAAAGGGCGCAATGGCCCCACGACACTATCCCGCAGCAACAACAGCCGGGGATATTCCTGCAATCAGAACGGCATGCCGCCCGCTTGCAGGTAAAAATGCGATTTCATTAAATCATTGCATCTTCCATCATGTCGCAAGTCGGACCAGTCCGACCCAATCCGGTCAGTCCGGTCCATGAAAAAGGCCCCTGCCAGGAGCCTTAACCCAGGAACCCAGCGATTCCTTAGAACCTGGTAGCGGGGGCAGGATTCGAACCTGCGACCTTCGGGTTATGAGCCCGACGAGCTGCCAGACTGCTCCACCCCGCATCAACAGGTGGGCAATAATATAGGCTCCCCCCGCCTATTTCAAGAGCAAATCAATCAAATTCTGACTTAATACTGGTGTCACCCGGACAAATTTTCAATCCAGCGTCCTCTGCGGATAATTAATTCAAGCTGTGCAAATTTGTTTATGCTCCGAAAGAGGACATGCACACCGCGATCAGGGAGCTGGAGAAGATACCCAGGCCCAGCATCATGATACCGTTCAGGGAAATGGCCGCGCGGAAATCCACTGGCGCATCAATGGTCGACCCGGTCACCGGTTCATCGAAATACATCAGCTTGACCACGCGCAGGTAGTAAAACGCGCCGACTACCGAGAACACAACCGCACTGATGGCAAGCCACATCAGGCCGGCATCCAAAGCGGCCTTGATCACCAGCCACTTGGCGAAAAAGCCGACGAAGACGGGTACGCCTGCCATGGAGAACATGACCATGGCCATGATGGCGGCATACCAGCTATTGCGCTGGTTCAGGCCCTTGAAGTCATCGAGCTGTTCCGCCTCAACACCCCGCGCCGAGAGCAGGATTACCATGCCGAATGCCCCGGCGGACATCAGTGAATAAACGATCACGTAGTACATGCTCGCACCGAAGCCTTCCGCAGTTCCCGGCAGCAGGCCCATCAGGATGAATCCCATGTGGGAGATCGTCGAATAAGCCAGCATACGCTTGATATTGGTCTGGGCGATGGCGGCGAGGTTGCCGAGTACGATGGACAGTACCGCAAGTATGGACAACATTTGCTGCCAGTCGCCGTGCAAGTCTCCCAGTCCCGTATACAGCAGGCGGTAAGCCATGGCGAAGCCGGCCATTTTGGGAATAGATGAAATGAACAGGGTGACGGCAACCGGAGCACCCTCGTAGACATCCGGTATCCACATGTGGAATGGAACCACGCCCAGCTTGAAAGCAAGGCCCACCACCAGGAACGCCAGGCCGAAGACCAGCATCACGTTATCACCGTCCTGATTGCTGATGGCGACAGAAATTTGCTGCAGGTCCATGCTGCCGGTGGCTCCGTAGATCATCGACATGCCGTACAACAACATGCCGGAGGCCATTGAGCCCAGCACGAAGTATTTCATTGCCGCTTCTGAGCCACGTTTGGATTCGCGGTCGTATGCAACCAGCGCATAGGTGGACAAAGCGGTCATTTCCAGTCCGAGATAGATCATGACCAGGCTGTTGGCCGAGATCAGCAGCATGACGCCCAGCAGTGCAAACAGCGACAGGGTGTAGAAATCCGCCCTGAACATCCTGAATTGCCTCAGGCAGAATTTCGAATAGATATACACCATGCCCAGGACAAAATAGCTGAACAGTTTCAGCACATCACCCATCGGATCCCGGATGAAACTGCCGTTAAAGGCGGTTGCCGACCTCAGGCCTGCGGACAGGTAATCACCACGCACGGTAATTATGGCGGCAAAAATCAGGGTGATCATCGCCATCATGTGAATGATTCCGCGCCGCTCTTCACGGATAAACAGGTCCGAGATCAGGATGACGCAAGCCATGGTCAATACCCAGAACTCGGGAGCAGCCAGCAACATGTTCGTTGTATTCATATGCCCTTCACACCTGCTATCGCAATTTTGGACTGCTGGATGTGCTCCAGCAACTGGTCGACTGAAGCGTGCATCAGGTTCACCAGCGGTTCAGGCCACAGGCCAACCACCAGGACGGCCACTGCGATCGTGCCCAGGACCAGTGCTTCACGTGCATTGATGTCCTCCAGCCTGGCGACTTCATTACTGGTGACCTCTCCGAATATGACCCGTTTCACCAGCCACAGGCTGTAAGCTGCACCCAGGATCAGGGTCATGCCGGCCAGGAAGGCATACCAGAAATTGGCCTGGAATGCTGCCAGGATCACCATGAATTCACCCACGAATCCACTGGTTCCCGGCAAACCGGAGTTCGCCAGGAAAAATAACACGGCGAAGCTCGCGAACCAGGGCATGGTGTTGGCCACACCACCATAGTCGGCAATCATCCTGCTGTGCAGGCGGTCATATAGAACACCTACGCAAAGGAATAGCGCACCGGATATAAAGCCATGTGAAATCATCTGCACCATGGCGCCTTCCACGCCCAGTGCGGCACCCCTTCCACCTTCGGAGTTCTGGAAAATCGCGAAGGCAATGAACAGGCCAAGGGTGACGAAACCCATGTGAGCAATGGAGGAATAGGCAATCAGCTTCTTCATGTCCTCCTGCACCAGCGCAACGAAGCCAATGTACACAATGGCAATCAGCGAGAGCGAAATCATCAGCCAGTCAAACGCGGCGGCAGCGTCCGGGGTAACGGGCAGACTGAACCGGATAAAACCGTAGCCGCCAATTTTCAACAAAATGGCGGCCAGGATGACCGAACCGCCCGTGGGTGCCTCTACATGGGCATCCGGCAACCATGTATGTACCGGCCACATGGGGATTTTAACTGCGAAAGCGGCGAGGAAACCAAGGAATAGCCATTTCTGCACTTCGAGCGTGAGCGGGAAATCATGCCATGCCAGTATCGACCATGTCCCTGACTGGATGTAAAGGTAGATCAGGCCGATCAGCATGAATACCGAACCGAGGAAGGTATACAGGAAAAACTTGATCGTTGCATACACACGCCGTGGTCCGCCCCACATGCCGATCAACAGGAACATCGGGATCAGCATGGCCTCGAAGAAGGCATAGAACAGCAAAGCGTCAAGGGCACTGAACACACCCACCATCAAGCCTTCCATTATCAGGAAGGCCGCCATGTACTGATGCACTCTCTCCTGGATAACTTCCCAACCGGCAATCACGACCAGCACACCGAAAAAGGTGGTCAGCATGATCAGGGGGACTGAAAAACCGTCAACACCGATATGATAATTTACGTCAAAAGCAGCAATCCAGGGACTAAGCTCGGAAAACTGCATCGCCGCCGATGATGATTCAAACGCCGTGAGCATGAAAATGCTGAACACAAATATCAGTGCGGAAATAACCAGCGCCAGCAGCCTCGCAAGCGGTGCGCGCTGATCACCAACAGCCAGTATTGCCAATCCACCCAGGATAGGAAGCCAGATCAGGATACTCAGTATGGGCCAGTTTGATGCCATGATTCCGTTTACCCCTCTGCTACAAGATGACCCAGATTGCGAGAATACCGATCAGGCCGGCGATCATCACAAAGGCGTATTGGAACAGGTATCCGCTCTGCCAGACCCTGATTCTTGCGGCGAGACTATTCACCAGGCGGCCTGACCCGTTTACCATCCAGTCATCGATCACCCCGGCGTCAACTTTCTTCCAAAGGCCGTTTCCGATGCGGATAAACCGACTGACAAAGATTTTTTGGTACAACTCGTCGAAATAATACTTGTGGTAAAGCAAGCGGTATATACCCGGCAACTTCTGCTGGAAGAAGTCCGCCAATGCCGGCCGGAACTGGTAAATGAATGTTGCCGATACAAACCCGGCTATCATCAACCAGAATGGCGCCGACTGGATCGAATGTTTCGCCATGGCCAAAGGACCATGGAAATGTTCGCCGACATGCGCCAGCACATTGTTAGCCGGAAGCACCGTGATGGATTCGGACAACCAGCCAGTGAACAGCACCGGGCCAATCGTCAGGTAGCCGATCACGATTGATGGAATGGCCAGCAGAACCAGGGGCACCGTCACAACCCATGGAGACTCGTGCGGTACATGCTGCACAACACCATCCGGTGGGTGGTCGCCCGCACCCACGTCAACCGTGTAGCGCGGCTTACCGTGGAAGGTCAGGTAAAGCAGCCGGAAGCTGTAGAAGGAAGTCACCAACACACCGAGCAAAACGCTCCAGTAAGCAACATCCGACCCGAAACGGCTGGACGCCGCTACGGCTTCGATAATCGAATCCTTGGAATAGAATCCGGCCATAAACGGGAAACCGATCAGCGCCAGGGTGCCCACCCAGGCTGTAATCCAGGTAATGGGCATCTGTTTACGCAGCCCGCCCATGTATCGCATGTCCTGCTGGTGATGCAGGGCAATGATCACGGACCCGGCGGCCAGGAACAGCAGTGCCTTGAAAAAGGCGTGCGTCATCAGGTGGAAAATAGCCGCTGAATAGGCGGATACGCCAAGTGCAACGGTCATGTAACCCAGCTGTGAAAGTGTCGAATAGGCAATAACCCGCTTGATGTCATTCTGGACAATACCGATCAGGCCCATGGCCATGGCAGTCACTGCGCCGATCAACATGACAAAACTCAGGGCTGCATCGCTCAGCTCGAACAACGGGGACATGCGGGCGACCAAGAAAATCCCGGCCGTGACCATGGTGGCCGCGTGAATCAGGGCGGAGATCGGTGTCGGGCCTTCCATGGAATCCGGCAGCCAGACATGCAGCGGCGCCTGGGCTGATTTACCCATGGCCCCGATAAACAGGCAGATACAAATAACCGTTATCCACTGCCATTCAAGGCCTGGAATAATAGTGACCGTCTTACCCACGATAGACGGCGCCTGTTCGAACACGGTGACATAATCAAGAGTGCCGAACGAATAGAGCACAGCCGCGATACCCAGCAGAAAACCGAAGTCGCCAACACGGTTGACCAGGAAGGCCTTCAGACCGGCATTAATTGCTGATTCCCGATCAAACCAGAAACCGATCAACAGGTATGACACCAACCCCACCGCTTCCCAGCCGAAAAACAACTGCAGGAAATTATTGGCCATCACCAGCATCAGCATGGAAAAAGTAAACAGCGCTATATAGCTGAAGAAACGCTGATAGCCCGGGTCTTTGGCCATGTATCCGACGGTGTAGATATGGACCATGAAGGAAATGAAACTCACCACGGTCATCATCAGCGCGGTCAGGTGGTCGATCAGGAAACCAACCTCGAAACGGATTCCATCGGAAACCATCCAGGTGTAAATGCTGATATTTTGCGTTTGCATTCCCTGGTAAATCTGTTGGTATAAAATCCAGGCGGACAAGCCGAAGGAAGCCCCGACGCCCAGGATAGCAACCCAGTGCGAACCGGCACGGCCTACCTGCTTTCTCAGAAGCCCGGCAATGACTGCTGCTGCCAGCGGCAGCAGTGGAATCAACAGCAATATGGTTTTCAGAGACATATCAACCCTTCAGTTCATCCAGTTCGGCCACGTTAATCGTCCCGCGGTTGCGGAATAGCACGACCAGGATCGCCAGGCCAATGGCTGCTTCGGCCGCAGCTACGGTCAGTATGAAAAATACGAATACCTGCCCGTCCATATTTCCCAGGAAACGGGAAAAGGCGACAAAGTTCATATTCACCGCCAACAGCATCAGCTCGATACACATCAACAGGATGATGACGTTCTTGCGATTGAGAAATATCCCGGCGACGCTCAGGCAAAACAGGATCGCGCCCAGGCTCAGGAAATGTGCGAGTGTCAACATACGATACTCCTGCAAGGTGATATTGACATGTTCAGTTCCCCTGCCTCGGTTCCGGGTCCATTTTTACCAGGCGAACCCGCTCATCCTTCTGTACGCGGACCTGCATGGATGCATTCTGCACTTTCGCTGAGGTACGCTTCCGGAGCGTCAATGCAATGGCGGCAATGATCGCTATCAGCAGGATCACCCCTGCCGCTTCGAAGGCCAGCAGGTAGTTGGTGAACAACACCTCTCCCACGGCTTTGGTATTGCTGTAACCATCGGGGTGTGGCGGCGGTAGCGGGAAAGCATTTTGATCGAACCTTCCCTTGCTCCAGATCACGACCAGCAATTCGGCAGCCATGATCACCCCCACGACGATCCCGGCAGGCAGGTAACGGACAAACCCTTCCTTCAGCGGAGCCAGGTTGATATCCAGCATCATGACGACAAACAGGAACAGCACCATGACCGCCCCGACGTAGACGAGAATCAGGATGATGGCCAGGAATTCCACTTCCAGCAGCATCCAGATAGCTGCTGAACTGAAAAACGCCAGCACCAGGAACAGGGCTGAATAAACCGGGTTGCGCACGGTGATGACCGCCATCGCCGCTGCCACCAGCACCAGTGAAAACCCGTAAAAAACTATTTCGGTAATCGGCATCTGTTCTGCTCCGCTCAGCGATACGCTGCGTCCTGTCTGCGATTGGCCTCAATGCTCTCCTCGTAACGATCTCCGATGGCGAGCAGCTTTTCCTTGGTCATAATATTTTCACCACGATTCTCAAAATGGTATTCGAGAATGTCTGTCTCCACGATTGAATCAACCGGGCAGGACTCTTCACAGAAACCACAGTAAATGCATTTGAACAAATCGATTTCATAACGCGTGGTACGGCGCGTGCCATCTTCCCGCTGGGTGGAATCAATGGTTATTGCCAGGGCCGGACAGACCGCTTCGCAAAGTTTGCAGGCAATACAGCGTTCCTCACCGTTGGGGTAGCGGCGCAGTGCGTGCAAACCACGGAAGCGGTTGGATTTGGGTGTTTTTTCTTCCGGATACTTAATCGTGAACTTGGGTTCGAAGAAATAGCGCAGAGTCACGGCAGCGCCCTGGCCCAACTCCAGTAACAACAGGCTTTTCAGGTAACGGGTAATTGCATTCATGATCAGCTACCCCTCACAACCACGCCAAAAACGGAAAACACCGCGGCGACCATCACCCAGACCATGGTAATGGGCACAAACACTTTCCAACCCAGGCGCATGATCTGGTCATAGCGATAACGCGGATAAGTCGCACGCCACCACAGAAACAGGTTCATAAAGAACACGGTTTTCGCCAGGAACCAGAAGATACTTCCCTGGCCCAGAAATGTATCACCAATAAACCACATGCCCTCGAATGGCGACAACCAGCCTCCCGCAAACAAGATAGCGGTCAGGGCTGAAATCAAGATCATATTGGCGTATTCAGCCAGGAAGAACACTGCAAACGCAGCACCCGCATATTCAACATGAAAGCCAGCGACGATTTCGGACTCACCCTCGGCGACATCGAACGGCGCCCGGTTGGTCTCAGCCAGGCCGGAAATCACGTAAATAGCGAACAAGGGAAGCAAGGGCAGCCAGAACCAGTCCAGCAGGCCACCTTGCTGAGCCAACACGATTTCCCTCAGGTTCAGGGAACCCGACAGGATAAGAACCCCAAGCAGTGCGAAACCCATTGCAATCTCGTAGGAAACCATCTGCGCACTCGACCTGAGAGCGCCGAGAAAAGCATATTTGGAGTTCGATGCCCAGCCCGCGATAATCAAGCCGTAAACACCGATGGAAGACATGGCCAGGATATACAGCAGCCCGGCGTCAATGTCCGCGATCACCATCCGCTCGTTAAACGGTATGACAACCCAGGCTGCAAATGCCGGCGCCAATGAAAGTACCGGCGCCATTAAGAACAGGAACTTGTTGGCGTTCTCGGGCAGGACGATTTCTTTCATCAACAGCTTGAATACGTCTGCAAACGGTTGCAACAGGCCCAGTGGTCCAATGCGGTTCGGACCCCTGCGCACCTGCATATAGCCAATGACTTTGCGTTCCATGTAGGTGTAATACGCCACCGCTATAATCAGCGGAAGCACTACCGCGACTATTTTCAATAGCAGGATGATCATATAGATCATCTGATCCCACCAGGTCTCAGGCATCAGGCCACCTCCACGATGACGGGTGCAACCGCCTGTCCAAGCTCGCCGGTTCCGCTGCGCAGCCATGCGCCGCCTTCCGGTACACGGTCAGTGAAGCGGACTTCCAGCACGGCATTGTTTTCGCCCTGGCGAACCAGGGCTTTGCCGCCATCCGTCAGGCCAAGCCGGATGGCGTCCAGCGGGTTCAGGCCAACAAACTGGCTGTCTGCCTGGGCGGTCTGCTGCAAGGCTTCTGACCGCCTGCAGAGCGCGTCGATAGAGTACATTGCCAATTCGCCGATGCGGTAAAGGCCATTTTCATGGGATGGATATTCCATGCCGCCATCACCAGCAAGTGTATCCACGGGCAGAATAGCTTCACCCATTTGCGCCTGCAGTTCGCCAAGGTCGACCTGGTTAAAGCCTTCCAGGCCCAGTTCGTGGCCGAGTCTTCTGAGAATCTTCCAGCCCGGGCGCGCCTCGCCGACAGGATTGGCGATGCCATTGAAGCTTTGCCAGCGTGCTTCACAGTTGACGAAAGTCCCTGACGTTTCAGCGAACGTCCCGATCGGCA
>JAIVWI010000055.1:0-4172 GCA_048636595.1 Oceanospirillum sp.
AGGAAAATCCAGCAGAACCACCACCGGACAGCCAGGATTCCCAACAGCAATCAGTAACAGAACCCATCATCCCCGGCACCATCGCCATCAAGGACCTGGACAAACTGGAAGGCCTGGAAGACGAGGACGAGGAGCCTGATAACTGAAGTGTATTAGTCGACATCTGACCAGACACACAATATCAGATTGTATTTAAATCAAGGACCGCTTTCCGCTCAAAATCTGAATCAAGCCAGATCGGGGACTTTTCTCTGCTGTCGTACCAAATCGCGTTGAAATTCACGGCTGCTGGACTTCCGATTTCTGGCAGTAACGGGGCATGATTTACTCGAGTCGCATTTCTCTGCAAACCATTGCGGCCATCCGAATGGCTTCATGTAGTCGGTGCAGTAAAGATTGCGCCGTGAGTCAAAAAAAACAGTTTTCTTATTTTGATACTTTTTTTCGGATGTTGGTCGCGTATAGAAATATTCTGAACAGCTGACTGATCGACTCCGGCAGTGGCGCATTCATGCAGGCTCAACTATATTTAAAATACAGATCCGACCAGGGAGAGAACCATGAAACGACGTCGTTTTTTACAATCGTCCATCGCTGCGGCCACCGCGGTGCCTTTAACGCTGTTGAGCAACCCTGCTTTGGCGGGCGTACTCAATCAAATGAGCGAAGTCAAGGGAGAAGTTCGTGCTGTCAAGGGTGACGGGGACGAAATCAGTATTGAGCGAGCGGCTGTTGAAGAACTGAGTGGCGCACTGCGAGGCCGGCTGCTGCTCCCCGGTCAGTCGGGCTATGACAAGGCCAGGCACGTACTCAATGCGGACATCGACCGCTTTCCTGCACTTATTGTGCAACCTAGCGGTGACGCCGATATCCGTCTGGCGGTGACCTTCGCCCGCGAGCGTGAATTATTGTTGGCGGTCAAGTGCGGAGGCCACAGCTGGTCAGGCAAGTCCACCTGCCAGGACGGCATGCAGATTGATCTCACGAGCTATCGCAATGTCACCGTCGACCCAACACGGAAAAAGGCCTGGGCAGCGGGCGGCAGTCTGCTCGGAGAGTTGGACCATGAAGCCATGTCGCATGGCCTGGTGACCACCGCCGGCACGGTTTCCCACACCGGGATTGGTGGATTGACCCTGGGTGGTGGATTTGGCCGGGTCGCCCGTCGTTTCGGGCTTGCTCTGGATAATGTAACCGGTTTCCAGTTGGTGACGGCCGATGGCCAATTACGCCGAGCCAACGCTGAAGAAAATCCCGGGCTGTACTGGGGTCTGCGCGGCGGAGGCGGAAACTTCGGCGTGGTCACCACCTTCGAATTCGACCTGCACCCGATGCAGCGCCAGGTGATTGCCGGCGCCGTAATCTATCCCTTGTCTCAGGCGCGCGACGTTATCATGCACTACAGTGAATCCTTGGCCAATGCGCCGGATGAGCTCTATCTGGATTTCAGAATGGAGTCTCAACTGGGCAGCACCGATGGCATTTGCATGATTTATGGCTGCTATTCGGGACCAGCCGAATTGGCTGACAACGTACTCAAACCCATTTACAGCTTTGGCTCGCCGATCCAGACCTCATTCCAAGCCAATGATTACGTTGCTGAGCAACGTTCGTGGGACGATACTGATCCGCGTTCTAATGGTGAATACCTTAAATCGGGCTTCGTCCAGGAGATTGGCGAAGGGCTGGCCCAAGCCATCGTCGAAGGGTTCGAACCGGCGGTCAACCGCTCCAACGTGGTCTTTTTCCAGTGCGGCGGTGGTAAGATCAACCGAGTTGCAGCAGACGCCACGGCCTTTGCCCACCGCTTCGCCCAGGCCAGCGTGTTTACCACCGTGTCGTGGCCCAGGAACGATGACCGTAGCCCTCATGTCCGCTACGTCAAACAGGCATGGGCCGGGATGGAACCGCACACCAGAGGTTTTTACACCAATGAGGTCGCGGACGAATCGCCCGAAGCGGTCAACAAGAACTATGAAGGCAATTACGCAAGGCTGGTTCAGCTGAAAAACCAGTACGATCCGGGGAATCTGTTCCGCCTGAACGCCAACGTGCAGCCGATAGCTTGAATGATGAGTTTCCTTAAACAAGCCATCCTGTGGAGGGTTTTTCTTATCTCACGAACGGCTGCTTTTGTTAAGGATTATTCGACGCCTGCCATCGAGCAAGGGCTTGCCGCTTGAACCGACGTCCAAGGCAGGCGTTGGATAATACTCAGGGGAGGAAACCGCGGTAGCGGTTTAGTCCCCTGACCCATCGCGGCCATTGTCAATTACATAAACATTGGTGAGTAATGCGCACGATTGCCGCTTAATTATTCGTTCGACAGCCCATGGCTTGGATTGAGAATAGCGTGGGCGGTCTGCCAAAAACAAATACGCATAGGACAATGAAAAATCTCCTTTTCTCGTTGACGCTTTCTTGCTTACTGTTTGGTGGCAATGTCGCGATTGCTGGTGAGGAAATCGATCCTGTATTGGTGTCACCGCGCCAATTTGAGGTACTGATAGAGAACGAACATGTTCGCGTCGTTCGATACCGCTTGAATCCGGGCGAAAATGACGCATGGCATACTCACCCAGCGAAGGTATCCGTAGTGGTTACTGGTGGTACATTGCATATCACAACTGCAGATGGAGAGTTATTCGAAGTCATGGAGGAATCCGGGTCGGCATCATGGATGACGAGCCTTGGCGAGCATTTTGCAAAGAATGTTGGCGACACTCCGGTTCAGATCATCCTTGTCGAGGTGAAAGCGGCCTCAGCTACTTCTGTTGAAGGTTCTAAGCCGGAGTGAGGAGCGCTACCTTAGTACCCGTTGCGCTTGTATCCCTCAACGACCGGTTGAAGTCACAACCCAATGCGGCCTTCTGGTGATAGGATAGCGAGAGGCCGCAGATGACCCAAAGCCACACCTGTGCTTAATAATGTGTGAATTTGTTTGCGACGCTTTCGCGGAATTATTTCTAGGTGGGCGACTATGAAGAATCTCGGAATCGGAATTATGGCCGTGTTGATCGGATCGGTTGTTGGTTGCGAAATTGAAGGGCCGGCAGGGGCTCCAGAGGAACTTGCGGTCGAGGCGGGAGACTCTTTCGAGCGGCTTGTTTCGAGATTCGACTTACTCGTACCGGTCGATGCCGTGGTTGAGAAGGTCGCTGGGGGATTTCAATTTACTGAGGGTCCGGTTTGGATGCCGGGCCAGCCAGGTGGGCTTTTGTTCAGTGATATTCCCGCCAATACCGTCTATCGCTGGACGGAGGGCGATGGTTCCGAAGTATTCTTGTACCCAGTAATGCCCGATGATTCGGACACCGGCGGTATTGGCGGATCAAACGGACTGGCTCTTGATTCGAAAGGTAGGCTAATTCTCTGTGAACACGGCAACCGTCGTGTTGCTCGGATTGAGTATGATGGTAGCCGCACGACCCTGGCAGATCGCTACGAAAATCAGCGCCTGAACAGCCCTAATGACATTGTGTTCCACTCGACTGGCGCTGCCTTTTTTACTGACCCACCATATGGGCTAGAAGATCAAGACGAAAGCCCAGCAAAGGAGCAATCTCATAATGGAATTTACCGCCTCGATTTGGATGGAGCGGTTACCTTAGTCTCTGATGGCCAGACACGCCCCAACGGCATAGGTTTGTCGCCTGATGAACGTACTCTTTACGTTGCGAACTCGGACGAGGCTCCGAACCAGCTATGGATGTCATATCCAGTGATGGATGATCTTACCCTTGGCGAGGGCGCAGTTTTCTTCGATGCCAACGAGATGGAGCAGCCGGGTTGGCCAGATGGTTTGGCACTCGACCGATCCGGTAATGTCTACGCCACGGGCCCCGGCGGTGTGTTGGTTCTTGATGCAAGCGGCCAGCACTTGGGCACGATCGCACTGGACGAGGTGCCGACTAACGCTGGTTGGGGCGACGACGGTAAAACGCTTTACATCACCGCCCACACTAGCCTTTATCGCATCAAGTTGAGCACCGAGGGCTTGGTCTACTCTGGCAATTAGCTTATAACGGTCATTGTGCTGATTAAGTTAACGATTGCTGCTGGCCGACTGCAGAGAAACCGGCGCTAAAATTCACACTCGATGAATGGCCGCTTACTGGGCAGAACCGGAATCCGCCCTCTGCAATTAACTATCTCTGCAGTCGACCCTTAAC
>JAIVWI010000055.1:4182-16431 GCA_048636595.1 Oceanospirillum sp.
ACTAAATAGCACTGCTAAATGAGTCCGATGAAGCTCCGCTTTCTGGCCACAACCGGCCATCAACCTACGAAGCTGTCTTCATACCCTTACGACCCAGGCTGTGTGAAAACTATTTAAATTTTTTCGCAGGTGGGGCAGAGCTGTAATACATGTCTTGTTAGCACCAGTTCCGACCACTGAAGCCCTTTCTTCAGCCTTAAAATGTATTAAATCGGTGGCGGTTTACCACTCGGGTTTTTAGATTTTGCGTTTTCACACAGCCTGGACCCATTCCCGCTGTTCGCCTCCCACTGAGTATACCGCCCACGAATTCGATACAAGACCAGAAAGCTGTCGTTCGGCTACCCTTATTCCAGCGGTGGTCTTATACTGATTCTATCGGAACCGGCTTACCAGCCAGGGAAGGAACACGACTATTGAAAGAGAGAGTATGACATGAGCGTAATCGATGAAATTCTTGCACACAATGAATCCTATGCCGACCAATTTACCAAGGGGTTATTGCCCATGCCGCCTGCAAAGAAGCTTGCTGCTGTGGTCTGCATGGATGCTCGGTTGGAGACTGGAGCTCTTCTCAGACTGGTAGAGGGCGATGCCCATGTAATCAGAAACGCGGGTGGGGTGGTAACTGACGACGTTGTCCGTTCTCTGACCATCTCTCAGAGGCTTCTGGGCACGCGCGAGATCATGCTTATTCACCATACCGACTGCGGTATGTTGACCTTCACGGATGAAGATTTGAAGCAGCAAATTCTGGACGATACGGGAATGAAGCCTCCATTCGCAATGGAGAGTTTCACGGACCTTGAAGCAGACGTTCGCCAATCAATAGCGCGGGTCAAGGCGAGTCCATTTATTCCGTACAAGGATGAAGTTCGCGGCTTCGTGTACGACGTGGCGTCAGGGCACCTTCGCGAAGTGATGTAGACTGCGAACGGCTGCTCATGGCTGACTCCGGACCAAAAGCCCTCTGAAATCAACACTTGATACAGTTCTGCTTTCTGGCAGGTGAAAAGGGGACGATTGAGTCCAGCCTGATCGAACAGTGTCTGTTGGATCAAGTCTGGGCATATTCCTCTAAAATTTACTTACGGATTTTCCGAATCGTCTTCCGGTTCTGCCATGCCTTCCAGTTTGTCCAGATCCTCGATTGCAATGGTGCCGGGAATGATGATTTCAGATTCTGAGGACTGTTGGGAATCCTGGCTGCTCTGCTGCGATGGCGCGGCCTCGTTTCCGGCCCCATCTTCGGCACTGTCTTTGCTCTGAGCTAAAATTTCCTGCTGTTCCATCGCCTCTTCGGAATTTTCCGCCTGGCCGGCGCTGCCGGAACCCTGTTGCTGTTTTGCCCTCAGAAAGTCCAGAGCGCTCTCAGATACACCCGCAGTGCTGATTTCATCTGCATCGTCGCTCTGCTGGGACTGATAGGGGTCATAGGAGCTTGCTGAACTGGAGCTGCTGCCCTCGGAACCCTGTTGCCCCTCCTCACCTTGAGATTCACCCTCGCCATCTTGTTTTTCCCCCTGCTGCTCACCTTCACCGTCAGCCCCGTCTTGTGATGGGCTCTGTGCGCTTTGCTCGCTGCCCTGTTGGCCGCCGGGATCGGGGCTTTCGCCAGCTTGTTGGGGGTCACCGCCGGGCATGGAGGGCCTGCTGGCGCCGAAAGCATTTGCTTCCCGTTGATGGTATTTCTCCATCTGTTCGGCCCAGGCCTCTTCTTCGAGTTCACGCAGACCGGGATCTTCTTGTGCTGTTTCGCTGGGCTCATAGGGGTATTCTCTCAAAGCGTCAAAGGGTTCCCATTGCCCGTTTTCGATGATGACGTCCGTTAACTGCTCCCTGATGTTGTCCCGTGACTCTTTGGGCAGTTTATCTATTTTTTCCTGCTTGGCCTGCGAGGTGTAGGTGGTATTGGAAAAGGTGTCCTGGTCACGTGAGCCTTCCAGTTCCATGCGTCTGCGATAATCGTCTTCACGCGCTTCGGTCTGATCGGCGGAACTGTCTTGATCATTCGTGCCCGTGTTGTCCTGAGCCTGGAGCACTCCGATATAGAGGCTTGAACAGATCGCACACAGGATGATTCTGTAAATCATGTTAGTCATCCACCTTTCGCACTACGCGGAAACCGGTAAAGTCATTGCGGTCGCCGGTCTTCAGGTTGAATCGTGCCGGCAACCTGATTTCTTTGGTCCCGGTGAACCAGGAGCCACCGCGGGTCATCCGTGAACTGCAAATTCCCCGGCTCCAGGCGCTGCCGTCCGCGGGTCCGTCCAGGTAGGAAAGATTCATGCAATCCAGTGTCCATTCGGCTACATTGCCGATTACGTCATGAACACCAAAATCATTGCTCTTGAATGAGCCGACCGGCAGGGTTTCCATGACCGCACCGTCTTCACAGGAGTCGTGTTGCCAGCGGAAACCGGTCTCAAAGCCGGCAACGTTGCCAAATTCACAGACACGGGCAGGGTTTCCACCAAGCCAGTCACTTTCTTCGCCGGCCCGTGCGAAATATTCCCATTCACTTTCACTCGGCAAGCGATAGGACTGCCCGGTCTTTTTGCTGAGCCAGGAAACATACTCCTGCGCATCGTTCCAGGAAACCATGATCACAGGCCGGGAGCCTCTCCCCCAGCCATTGTCCCGCGGGCTGGTGGTGCAGCCTCCATCGGCCACGCACAAATCCCATTGCTGCATCGTTACTTCGAACACACCGACCGCGAATGGTTCAGCGATGGTGACCATTCTGCGGGGTTTTTCTTTCTTCAGCGCCAGCGGTTCGGATTCTTCCGAACCTTGCCAGAAGGAACCCGCCGGCACCACCACCATGGACGGGCAGTCCGCACAGTCCCGGAAGGTCTTGCCGGGACGAAGCGTGAGTTGGTCTATGGCCTCCAGTGCCGCGGCGACTTTACTGCCGCCCGGGAAGGCCCTGATGTATGTTTGGTAGGCTTCGATGGTATTCAGCTTGGTGGCTGACTCAAAGCCACGGACATCGTTAAGCTCGTCGCTCAGGCGCCGGGATAAATCGCGGGCTTCTTCGACATGCAGACCTCCCGGCCAGTTAGACAGGTACCCATCCATGGCCCCAATAGTCCTCGCTGCCCGGGCTGATTCCCACGCCAGGTCATCCTGGCGATCTTTTTCCTGCTCTTGGCGCTCTGCTTCCGCCCTGGCGAGTTCAAATTCTTTTTGCAGAATCCTGGCATCGATCTCATGCAGTCCGCCGGGAAATTGCTCCATGTAGGCCTCGATAGCGGATTCCGCCCCATCCGCTTTGGCCGCCTGCCAGGCTTTTTCGTCCAGCAGTTCGAGCTGGGTCCTGGCCAGGGTTTTATGAAAGGATTCCGGGAAATCCTGCAGAAATAACTGGTAGGCATAAGCAGTATCTGCTTCCAGCGCAGCCTGCCAGCGTGTTCGTTCTTCCGGGGATATGTCGGCAGCTTCAGAAAGTGCGGATTCGGCGGATTGGCCTTCTTCCCCGGTATCGCCGCCGGTGAACAGGTAAATGGCTGCGCTTGCAATGACCAGCAGGAATATACCCAGCAGAATGATCGGAAGCCATTCTCTTCCTTCCTGCTCGATATCTGTTGGAAATCCGGCAGCAACCGATGCCTGGCCCGGCATTCTCTTGTCGAAAAAGGAACGCCACTGCTGCACACTTTGCGGGCGTGACTCCGGCTTCACCACCAGGCCCTGGTTGATGGCGCCCAGCAGCCCGTCAAATTCCCGTTCGGAAACCAGGCTGGTGAGAGGCTGCAAAGGGTCCGGGTCTCCCTGTGCAAGCGCCCGCTGCCGCTGGGTGGCCGCCACCGGAACCTGGCCGGTGATGGACCGGTACAGGGTTGCCGCCAGGCCGTAGATATCCGTCCACGGGCCGATGTGACCGTCGGTATCCGATTGCTCTGCTGCAGCGTAACCCTCACTGCCCAGTTTCCAGCGGTTGGCCGGTCCGCTACCCAGTCGCTGTCCCGCCGCACCGAAATCCAGCAGGATGGGCGAACCGTTATCGGTGATGTAAATATTGGCTGGTTTAATATCCTGGTGGATCACACCTTGCCGGTGGATGTATTCAAGCGCGTCCAGCAGCGGAAGTACGAGCGCCAGGGTTTCCTCTGCCGTCAGTGTGCCGCTTCGCCGCAGTAAGGTGTGCAGCGCTTCGCCCCGGTAATATGGCATGAGCAGGTAGGCGGTGCCGTTGGCTTCGAAACACCTGAATACCGTGACGACGTTCGGATGGTCCAGCGGCGCCACGGTACGCCCCTCGGTGAGAAAATAGCTCAGACCCGCATTGAACAACGCCGTCGAGGCTTCATTGACAGCTTGCAGGCTGCCGTCTTCCCCGCGGATGGCATGTTCGCGGGGCAGGTACTCCTTGAGTGCAAATGACTTTCCCAGTACTTCGTCGGTCACGAGATAGGTGATGCCGAACGCGCCTTGTCCCAGCACCCGGTCGATGCGGAGTTTTTCTACGACAGAACCGGGCGCCAGGGCCAGGGCCTGTGATTCACCGGTCATGCGTCTTGCGCCGGGATGATGTTGTAGCTGAAGCGGGCATTACCCAGAATGATGATGTCGTCCGGCTCAATGAACATGGTTTCGCCTTCCAGGCAGGGAATACCGTTGATCGAGGTGCCGTTGCTCGATCCCAGGTCGGTAATCGTCAGCATCTCACCGGTTCCGTTCAGACTTGCGTGCTGCCTGCTGATTGCGGCGCTGTCGATAGTGATATCCGTATTTCCCCTGCCGATTTCGATGTTGATTGCATTGTGGCTGACTTTGCAACTTTGTTTGAATTTCGTCCCGTCAGACAGGATTCCCTCGATGACCAGCAGGCTGTCCAGTTCCGGGGCTGGATATGCCGGTTCGTCATCATCGTCTTGTGCCATCGGAGACGGGGGTCGATCGCCCTGTGCCTCCGCTTCCACATTCAAACTTTTTTTGTTCCGGATCCTGTGCAAAACAATGGCGGAACCCAGCAAGAGAATAGCTGCGAACAACCAGGCCCAGGCTGGTAAACCGCTGTCTTCACTTTCATCCCCGGTCTCAGGCTCTTCGTGCATGGCGTCATCGGCAAATTCATCGAATTCTTCAATCGGTGGCAGCACTTCCAGTTCGGACAGTGATTCTTCCTCAAGGGCAGGTTCATCGTCTACTGGTTTGTCATCATTTGTTTCTTCGTCTGGTGTTTCGGTTTCATCTGCCGGTTCCGCCTCTGGTTCCTGTGCGGGCTCTTCAGCCGTTTCCACAATGGCTTCAACCTCAGGCTCTGACGGAGAGGACAGTTGCTCGCACGGCATCTCGATGATATCGATCTGCATTTCGTTCAGGATCGTCAACAAACTGTCTTTCCAGTGGTAGCGGGGTGATTCTGAAGTGGACATGCTTTGCACGCCATCGGCCGAGCTGTATCCGGTCAGTCTGCCGCATGCATCGAGTATCGGACCCGTGACATTGGGTAAAGGTGTATCACCTGAAAGCATGGGTTTGTTGTTGTCCGGGAGGACGTAAACCGTGGCGGAGACATCCAGCGGTGGTGCGCCCTGTTCAATCATTTCCGCCGGCGGGAAGGCTTGCAGGCGAACGGAATCACCGTCCGCCAGGTCGCCCGTCGTAAACCGGGCGGCATTTCCTTTTAGTGAACTGACTGACAGGATCATCAGGCCTTGCGCAGGAAACTGACGAGCAATTTTAGCCGGCCGGCCGTTGCGGATGATGTCTGTGCCGCCGTCCAGCACGATGATTTCATCGCCCGTTGAAGCAAAATCATCGGCTACCAGCACCAGGCCCGAGGCCGAGATCAGCACGCCTGTCGTGGGTTCGACGTGGGTAGCTGAAACCAGCCTGAGCACCGGCACGATCCAGCCCGGCATCGAACCGGCCTGGGACAAAGTCGTCTGCGCAGGATCCTGGCAGAAGCACAGCGTCGAACCAATAGCCAGCCAGGAACAGCAAATCGAAACGATGAAAAACCTGGCCCGCATTGCGTTAATCCGCCTTCAGGGCGCGTAAAGACGGTTAATCAGGTTATCCAGGCAGTATTGGCCGGCCTTGTTCAGGGCATTTTCTTCTCTGCCCTGTATCACGTTCTGGATAAAAACCAGGATTGCCGCCATCACCAGGGCCAGCAGGGTCGTGCTGAAGGCAACGCCCAGCCGCTCCGTCACCTGGTAAAGCATGTCGGGACTTTCCACGTTGGCGCGGTCACCGGCATAGTTAAGCGCCATCATGATGCCAATGACCGTTCCGATGAACCCCAGCGTCGGAATCAGCCAGGTGATGTAGCGGATGATGTTGTAGCGAAGGTCGATTTCATGCAGGTACAGTTCCAGGCTCGAGTTGAGCAGGGAGTTGGTCTGATCGGCGGAGTGGCTGAGGTTGAATCCGAGTACACAGCGCTCGATCAGGCGAGGCACAAAACAGACTTCACGGTACTTGCTGTTGCGAACCTTCTGGTAGATGGGCGTAATGTCATCACCTGGCCGAAGCACGGTTTCCTCGTCCTCCGGAAGGTAGTTCCTCTCGAGCTGGCTTTCCTCCAGGCGGCCCTGACGCCAGCGGATCGAAAGCTCGCCCAGACCAACAAAAAACGCCAGCCACAGGAAGTTCTGCACGGTAATGGGCCAGCTTGCACGATTGAGGTCCAGCATGATGGAAGCGGCGCCTGGCGGCAGGATCCGGGCCAGTAGCGCGATAACAATGATGGCTGTTACCAGGCTGACAGTGAGGGTAATGTTTCGCATAGATCAGAGCTTCCTCATTGGGTAGCCGGCGGCTACCGGTTTTCCTCGATTTTTCCGGTGATCGGGTTGCGCCTGGGATTTTTCAGAATCGTTTTTTGCCTGGGGAGCCCGGCAAACGTTTGATCGAACATCAGAGGCTTGCCCCGTACGGACCAGCCTTCCCGCAGGCGCACCCTTACTTTGTTTCCAAAAGCTTCGATCAGGCGATCAAGCGGCACTTCTTTTTCGCCAAAACGGATGCGGTCCTGAGTTCCCAGGCCAACCTTCCTGATGCGTATCCAGCGGCCGTTCCGGTGCAGGAAAGTTCCATTGCCGGAGTTGCTGTCGTGGACGGCCAGGTAACCTTCTTCGGTGACATGAATGCTGGCATGGCTGCGTGATACTGAGGCATGATCCAGTACGATGTCGCACTCAGCGCCACGGCCGATGGTTTTGATTTTCAACGGCCTGTTCCCTGCCAGCCCGGGAGTAATTGCACGGGTCTGCCATGATGCTGGATGCCGTTGTCTAAGGTCGCCATTTTCAAGATGTAATGCTATCCGGTGTGTTCAGGCAACTATGATACATTGTTAATCCTTAACGGGTGGTTAACCCGCTGTACGAGAATTGTAAAGACCATGGTTTTTCGACGCAAAAAGTCTTCTTCGGGAACCTCAGCAAGTGTTCCGCGTCCACGCGGCCGGGAAAACGCCGGCAACGGACCGGCTGGCCCCGTATCTGCAACGGATAACCCCCTGGCACGCCGATTCCGGGTGGACGAGGAGCCTGACACCATAGACCTGGAACGTGCGGACGGGTTCCGTGATACCTCTGACCAGGAACAAGACGTGCCCACCACGCGCATCCTTTCCGGTGATAATGAAGAAGCGGCCCTCGCTGAAAACCGGGCGCTGAAGGACCCGGTCTCGGGTTTCCTTGCTGTTATTTCCGGTCCGGGACGAGGCAGCGTATCCATGCTCCACTACGGTAAAAATTCAATCGGGCGTGATGTTTCGCAGGCAATTGCACTGGATCACGGGGACAGCCGGATATCCCGCGAGAACCACTGCACTGTCACCTACGATCCCGTAACCAGGAAGTTTTATCTGCAACAGGGCGAAGGGAACCAGCTCACTTATCTTGAAGGCCAGCCCGTGCTGGCGCCCACACAACTGGCTGCGGGTAACCAAATCCGCTTGGGTGACACCGTGCTGCGCTTCGTGCCCCTGTGCGGCAAAGACTTCGACTGGACCACTAATTAGCCAGGGCCATGAATCCACCGGAATTGGCCCGGGCCAGTGATTCCATGAACTCCACCGTTCCCCGGTATTTGAAGTAGTCCCCCACGGTGACGGCATGAATTTCCATTCCTCTGGAATTGGACACCGTAATGCTGCGTACCAGCCGGCCGGGTGACAGGCCATTATTGAAGGCCGGGTTGGGCAGACCATCGCTGATCAGGATAACGGCGTCAGCGGGGCTTGAGAAGGCCTCGTCAAAGGCATTCAGCAGGGATGATGAACCTTTGAATTTACGGGAAAGGGTTTGCAGGAAACTTTTGGCCTCGGAGCGGTTCCTGTCCGACATGCTGGCGAGGCCGCCACCCGCCGGCCAGCGGTAGTACTTCGGCCCGGTATCCAGTTGCTGGAAACCGAGAATGCCGAACTGGTAACCGGTTTGCAGCGAATCCATCGCCCGGATGACGGTGCGCCTGACCAGGGCTTCATGACCTGCAAGGTAGCTGTTCATGTCCACCAGGAACAGGATTCGTTTTTTGTCGGTTTTCAGCCCCAGAAACCGGAACGTGACCTCGTGGCTGCCTTCCTCGTCCAGAGTAACAACGGGACTGGGTGGCGGGGGCGGAGGTTCGTCGTGCCTGGCCTGCTGTTCAGCCTCGAGGGTTTCCAACTCGCTGGATACGATATCCTGTTCCGCCTGCATTTCCTCATGCCGGGTCTGGGCCGCTTTCAATGCTTCGAGGATATCCTTGTTGCCTTGCTCGGTCTCCTTAAGCAGGGCTTGCGTCTTGCCGGCGAGTTCCTCGAGAAATTCCAGGTCGCCCTGCGAGCGGACCTCCTTTTGGTAGTCAGGCATGAGGATGATCGTGATGATGATGAATGCCCCCATGGCGGATGCGAACAGGTCGACAGCCGACAGGGAATAGATTTCGAAGTTACGACGACGCACCTTCATCGGGATACCCCCACGAAGTCGCCGCCATTCTGTCTCGCCAATTCCTGCAGAAACATGACCAATCCACGGTTCTGCGTGTAGTCACCAATGGCGACCGTGTGAATTTCCTTCTGCTCAAACCGGTTAAGACTTGCAATATCCTGGATAATGAACCCCGGAGAATTATCCGGTTCACCATCACTCATCAGGATGATTGATTTGGCGTGGTATTGCAGGGCGGACAAAAGGGCATAATGCGTGGGTGTTGACCCCGAGAAGCGGCGTGCAAGGGATTCCGTGAACGCCCTCGCGACTTCCAGGTTTTCGGGTGTGGCCTGGATCAAGCTGGTTCCGTCTGGATAGCTCCACAGTATAGGAGAAGGGTTCCCCTGGTATCCGATAATAGCGAATTCGTTGGATTCATTCAGTGGCTCGAGCACTTCCAGCACGGATTTGATCATCAGGGAGGAATAGGCGAGCATGCTGCCGGACATGTCGATGACGATCACGAATGATTTGGCCTCTGTCGCCAGCCCGAGGATGGAAAACTCGACTCCCGGTGTCAATGCTTCCGGCTCCGGCTCTTCAATAATCTCCTCGACCGGTTCTGGTGCTACTACCGGCACCTCCGCGAGTTGGGTCTTGATGTCAGCCATTTGATTCCGGATGCGTGATATCCGGGCTTCGATGCCCCGGTTCACAAGGTCGAGTTCCTGTAATTCACTTTGTGCCAGGCGCTGGTCGGCAAGTAACTCCTCGATTTCCCCGGCAGCCAGCCGGCGCTGTTGCATAATGTCTTCAGTTTTGGAATACGCGGCGTCGTCGCCGGCATTACGGTAATAGGGAAAGAGCAGCATCACCAGCAAAATGAAAGCACCCAGGGCCGACGCAAACAGGTCGATCGCTGATGTGCTGAAAACGGTAGTATTTCGGTCAGGAGTTCGCATGAGTCCGTATAGTCCGCTAAAGACGCGAAAGACGCAAAAGAGGTGAAATTTTATATGATGCCAGAGCCGGGGTCAGATTCTGGAATCTGACCCCGTCGAACTGGCGGAGCGGGTTACGTTGTTGAAACGCTCGATAGTATTGGGCGATGAACCAGACTGATACCGCTTCGCGCTTCGGACTGGGGTCAGAGCACTTTTTCTTTGCGGGCTTTGCTGCTATTAAAGGCGTTTCTTAGAATAAAGTGGTCTGACCCCGGCTCTGGCAATAAATCACCATCTCGGATTTTTTTGCATCTTTAGTGTCTTTAGCAGAAGGTAATTTCAGCTTATGATAGTGATGCAATATGCGAGCTTACGTATAAGAAGCCAAGGATACAATGATAAGAAACACTGACAGGCCACGCACCGTTCAGCTGCTACCGTACCGCACCCTTGTGTGTGTGGTTTTGCTGAGCCTGTTGTTCACGCCGGGCCTGGTTTTTGCGGCGCCGCCGGTCGAAGTATCTCCGGATAAACCGGCAGAATACATGATCTATCAGTACCCGGGAGTCGCACTGCTGATCAGGATTGAAGCAGACGGGATCGAATTCGAATCCCGTGTGCTCGGACCGGAGCAGTCGCTGGTGATGGCCTCCAGAATTCCTGGCAGGCGCCTTGGGCCGGTTTATCAATTGATTGAAGCGGTCGGGGAACCACGACAGTTGATCATACAAGTGAGGCCACAGGAAATAACCCAACGGTCACAGATCAATATGGAACTTGTTCAACTGACCGGGAAAGACAGAAACAGTGCTGCTCAGCTGGAAGCGTTCCGTCTGCTTTCACTTGCTGCCGAATCGACGCAGGCCAACGACACGACAACCTGGGCGATGAAGATCTACACTCTGAAACGGGCGGCACAGGCTTTTGAAACTTTGGGTTGGGAAGAATTGCGTTTGTGGTCGGAATTTTACGCGGCCCATCTCGTATTCTTCAAACTGCACGACAGCCTTTCCACCATGGAATTCGCCCGGCAAGTGGGATCAGCGGCACACAAGGCCGGAATAGGGATCGTTGAGCTGGCAGCACTGCAACTGGAAGGCGCCGCGTTAATGGAGTCCGCCGCTGCCGGTTCAGGCAAAAATGCTGCCGCCGGTATTGATGAAGCCCATCGAATTTACCAGCGTGCTGCGGCGATGGCAGATGACCTGGGTCTTCCGCTGGAAAAGAGCCGGGCAATATTCAATGACGGACTTGCCTGGGAACAGCAAGAAAATCTTGCTCGAGCGCTTGAGCAATACGAACTGGCATTGCGCATTGCCAAAGCAGAAGGAAATGCAGAGCTGGAGAACCTGGCCAGGAACAAAGTAGCCTTTGTTTATGAGATGCAGGGTAGTCTCTCCGGCGCCATAGATATGCTGGGCCAGGCTGGCGATGAGGGTGGGGATGAGGCTGGGGATAAGGGCGGGGATGAATCGGAAAGCCTGCGCCAGGCGAAAAGTCTTTTTGAGAAAGGACGCCTGTTGGCGGAAGCCGGTCACTTTCCTAAGGCGGTCGAGGCGCTGACCCGGTCCTTGCAGTTGCAGCGCTCTGCAGGTTCACACAGCAGGGCAGGGCTGACCAATCTGCTTCTTGGGCAATCCTATTATGGTATGGGGCAGATGGAGCAGGCGGTGACGGTGCTTCGGGAGGCCATCAAAAGCACACCGGCCAGCGGTAATGCCTCGTTACTGGGAGATGCATTTAATATCCTCGCGGGCATCGACCGTTTTCAGGGTGACTCCGAACGCATGGCCGGGGACCGCGAACAGCAAGGGTCTTTTCTCGTTTCCGGGCATGATCAGGCGAAATTTATTTTTGAACAGTCACTCGACGCCCTGGCGCTAAACGGCACCCAATCTGCAACTGCGTCATCCCTGTTTGGCCGTAGCCGTCAACGGGCGATTCAGGTTGGAGACAAGGTGCTGCAGCATCGCTCAATACTCTATCTGTGCTCACTGGCCTCATCGGGTAAGGCTGGCGGGGAGCAGGCTTGTTCTCACCAGACTGTCCGTCAGTCTGTTGATTTTCTCGTATCGGCAGGCATTCCAGCCTACGCACTGGAAGCGAAGTGGTTATGGTCGAAAAACCTTCGCACTCAGGGACGGCTTGCGCAAGCGATCCAGCAGATGTCGCAACTGGTGGAGGATATGCGTTTTTATCGATCCGTCCTTCCAGGCGTCCTCGGTGCGTGGTACTGGGAGAACCGGGAAGAAGTATACGAGGACTATATGTCCATGGTGTTGAAGCACTCAGCTGTCAATGACCGGGAGTTTACAGATGGGCGGCGGACCCTGGTCGCGCTGGACAGGCTGGGGGCGCTTGAAAGTCCTGGCGACTCCTTGACAGGTTCCGCTGTCGGGTCTGATGGGCAGGATACACGCGAGCAGCTC
>JAIVWI010000056.1:0-16378 GCA_048636595.1 Oceanospirillum sp.
AGCAGAGGATTGGAGTCCAGGGCATCCTGGATATATTCGCGGAGTTCGATCCGGTTGAGTTGCAACAGGCGGATGGCCTGTTGCAACTGTGGCGACAAGGCGAGCTTTTGGGTGAGCTTGAGTTGGAGTGACTGATTGGCCATCTTTTTTTACAGACTGAATTCTCTGCCAAGGTAAACATTACGCACTTCGTCGTTGGCAAGGATCTCTGCGGGTTTGCCTTCGGCGAGCACCTGGCCGTCATTCAGGATGTACGCGTGGTCGCAGATGCCCAGGGTTTCCCTGACATTGTGATCCGTAATGAGGACTCCGATGCCCATTTCAGCCAGGTGTTTGACGAGTTTCTGAATTTCAACCACGGAAATGGGGTCGATGCCTGCGAACGGTTCATCCAGCAAAATAAACCTCGGGCCTGCAGCCAAGGCCCGGGCGATTTCTGCGCGCCGGCGTTCCCCGCCTGAAAGACTGATGCCCATTTGGTCAGCAAGGTGCGAGATGCCGAGGTCGTCCATCAATTGTTGCACCATTTTTTTCCGGCCCGACTCTCCAAGTTCGGAGCGCATTTCGAGTATGGCCATGATGTTGTCTGCAACGCTCAGTTTGCGGAATATTGATGCATCCTGTGGCAGATAACCCACACCGAGTCCGGCGCGGACGTTTACCGGTTCGTGTGTGACATCGATTTCGTCAACAAAGATTTGGCCGTCGCCAACAGAAATCAGGCCTACAATCATGTAAAAACAGGTTGTTTTGCCTGCCCCGTTGGGCCCCAGCAAACCAACGATTCTACCGGGCTCGACCTGGATGGTCACGCCACGCACGATGTGCCTTTTGCCAAACGATTTATGCAGGTTTACCGCTTTGAGCATGTTGCTGATTTGTCCTTAATTATTAGGCTCTTGCCCGGAATCTGGCTCTTGCCCGGAATCTGACTCTTGCCCGGAATCTGACTCTTGCCCGGGATCTGGCTCTTGCCCGGAATCTGGCTCAGGCTGTTGGTTTTCTTTGTTGCCGGGCCGCTTATCCATGTCTGGAACGACTTCCGGGGCCAGTTCGATGCGCATCCGGCCGTTGCCGTCACCCCCGCTACCCTGGAAGTGCTGCAGATTCATGTCATATTTCAGCATTTCTCCGCTGACATGATATTGAGGATGAATGACTGTGGCCTCACCGGTCAATGTAATAATGCCGGTGGCGACCTCATATTCGATCTTCAGTGCATCTGCCTGGACCAGGCCTTCCTCCTCAATTTCCTGTTCGAGGTGAACGGGCTTGCCGGTCAAAACGACACGGCGTACACGGCCGTCCACTTTTTCAATTTCTGCGATATCGGCCATGACCAGCATAGAGCCCTGGCGAATCACCACGTTGCCGGAGAGTACGGCCATGCCGTCACCGAGGGTGCCTTCTGTTGAATCGGCACTGACTTCCAGTGCTTGCTTCCGGTCGGATTCCAGAGCCGTTAGCTGGCCGGACAGAAGAAGCAGGGCCAGGCCCGCCAGCATCTTCCTAACGAACATCATAATGGGCTCGCACGTCGTTCAGCAGTTCAAAGCTGTTATTGATCATATCCAGGTTCATGCCCACGGCATCAAGCCGGTCGTCGTGCTGGACTATGGTGACCAGCGATTCTGTACTCGCCGTCCGCGGCGTAACTCTTAACATGACATCCCTGGTTGTAATTTTGAGTGTTTCATTACTGATTTCGTTCCGTCTCAATATGGTTACATCGCCAATCAGCGAGACATATTCCCTGTCAGGGGTGATGATTGCAGACTCGGAGGTGATGTGCCACTGCTGATCATCCTGTTTGATCTGGATCTGGGGGCTTTTTATGGTGCCCACTTCACTTTGGGCGACTTTCCTGAGAAGTGGCGCTGAGATTTGCAGTTTGATGTTGCCCTGCTTGTCGAGTATTTTGCCGTTGAAATCCCGCAACGAAAAATTCAGCCGGGTGTCGAGTCGCTCCGGAGGTTCGTCAACCGGGTCGGAAGAACCCTTCGGCAACAGCCAGATAATAATTGACAGGGCGGTCAGGAAAAAAATTCCATGCCTGGTTTTGCGCTTGATCATGGCCCGATATTCTGCCCGAGAATCTCATCAAGTACTTTCTTATCCAGTCCCTGCGCGGCGAGTACCAGGTTACATATTTCGCGCACAGCACCCTTTCCGCCACTGTGGGATGTTACCCAGTGAACCCCGTCTTTCACGATTTTATCGGCATCGGGCACGGTGACAGCCAGGCCGACTCGCTGCAGCACAGGAAGATCGATCCAGTCATCACCGGCATAACAGACCTGTTGTTCTTCGATGCCCGTTTTCTCCAGCAAATGAAGGAATGCATCCAGTTTGTCGTTACGCCCCTGGTACACGTGTTTGATGCCGAGTTGCCTGGCCCGCCGATCAACAATTTCCGACTGCCGGCCGGTAATCAAGGCCAGTTCAATCCCGCAAAGTTGCAGGCATCTCAAGCCGAGGCCGTCCCGGGTTGAAAAGGCCTTCATTTCGTTGCCGTTGTTGTCGAAATAAAGATTTCCATCGGTCAGCACACCATCGACGTCGAGGACCAGCATCCTGATCGCTGCCGCCCTTTCAAGCAGCAAGGGGTCATAAGCACTTTTGTCAATTAACATGGATATCACCTGGACAACGCCAGCTCTTAAAAGGTCCTGGAAATTGAGCGCACCGACTTGTCATAGCCTATTTTACCCTACGGAATAATCCGCGTGGCTGTGGTCCAGACCAGAACCTGGTAACAAACATAAATGGACAGGAGCAGGCCACCCGAGTTGCGGCTGATCCTGCCTGGACCGCTGATGCCGTAGGCCATGAAGAATAACAGCACGGTCAGCAGGAACATGACCGGGAAGTCCCGCTTGAGCATGAGTTCTTCGACATGCACCGGACTGATGGTTGCAGCGATACCCAGCACTCCCAGGATATTGAACATATTGGATCCGATAACGGTGCCGATGGCCAGGTCATCCTCCTTGCGCAGGGCGCTGGTCAACGCTGCTGCCAGTTCCGGCAAACTGGTGCCGAAAGCGACAATCGTCAGCCCGATCACGGCATCGGAAACTGCCAGTGACCTTGCAATGCTGACGGCTCCTTCCACCAGGAAATGTGAACTTAACGGCAGGATCACCAGGCCGATCAGTAACCACATGACGGCTATCCGCATTGGCATGTCGCTTGGGATCTCGGCGGCGAATTCCACGGCCAGGGGGTCCTGGGGTCCCCGCCTCAGGCCGAAACGAACCATCCAGATGACCAGGGCCGCCAGGCCAAAGAGCATCAGCCAGCCCTCCGTGCGATTGAATACCAGGTCAGCTGCCATGATAAAACTGCCGATCATGATGAGCATCAGCAAGGGATATTCCCGTTTGAGGATTTCGGACTCGACCCTGAGCGGATAGATCAGTGCCGTTACACCCAGGATTAGCCCGATATTCGCAATATTTGACCCGATTGCATTGCCGACCGCGAGTCCGGGGTTGCCCTGGAAGGCGGCCATTGCGGAAACGATCAGTTCCGGTGCGGAAGTACCGAAAGCGACTATGGTCAGCCCGATGACCAGGGGAGAGACGCCGAGATTCCTGGCTGTCGCCGAGGCGCCCGCAACCAGGCGATCCGCACCCCAGACCAGCAAGATAAAGCCGCCAATGATTTGCGCGATGGGAATCAGCATCAGGTGGATAATCCCCCGTCAACCCGCAGATTGTACCGGTGGTGGCAATTATTTTTTGTTATCAGTTCTGTTTCCATTATGATGACCGGCCTTGGGGGTGGTTAAGCCGATAAATTAAAATACGAGGTTGCATAGTCTATGGATAGCATAACTATAGAGCAAATGATCCGTGAAGGATTACCGGGTGCGGAAGTTAGCGTCAGTGGTAATGATGGCGTACATTTCGAAGCACGTGTCGTTTGCGAGTCATTCCGTGGCAAAGCTACGCTGCAGCGCCACCGCATGGTGTATGCGACCCTGGGCGAACTGATGGGAAATGAAATTCACGCCCTGGGCTTGCATACAGAAGTTCCCGCGGCTTGACAAAGCACTAGTCCGCTATGCTCGCGGCGGTGATCTGCACCCGGATCCGGCGCTCCAGGTCGCTGGTGTTTTCCAGTCTGATACCGGTTTTAACCCGGTCCTGTTCCCCGCCTTTCAAGGGACCCCGGTAGCTTATCTTGCGTTGGCGGGTACGGCCCTGTTCATCCAGCCAGGCATAACTGATTTCAATATTTTTCATCGGCAGGCGAGTCAGGTTTCCAAGCCGGATCCAGATCATGTTGTTTGCATCAATCTCCGCCCTTGAGCCGACGTAACGGGCCGGATTACTTGCCAGGTCCCGGATCAGCAATTCCCGGCTGGCTTTCTGACCGGATTCCGAATCGGACTGGGCGGCTATCCTGAAGTGGTCATTGGCGCTGTCCAGCTTGCCTTCGTCCTTGTCCATTTTTCCCAGCAGGTAGTGCGCTTCTGCTGTGGGCATCAACTCCACGCTCCTGGAAAGGTCTGACCGTGCGGCCTGGAGTTTGTCCTGTTTGTATTCCACTTGACCCTTGCGAAGATAAGCATAGAAAAAGCCGGGGTTGGCGTTAACGGCCTTCCGGTAAGAGGCCAGGGCCCGTTTTGGCTTCTTTTGCAGCGCGTAAATGTCTCCCTGCAGGGAGTGGAACAGTGATTCGCGCGGTTCGATTGCCATCGCTTCGTTCAGTTTGCGTTGGGCGCGTTTCAGTTCATCGTTGCTGAGCGCCTCGTTGGCCTCATCAAAAGCGTCATAGGCCGGCTGTACTCTTCTCAGGAATTGCGTTTTTTTCGCACAGATAGCCCGGCCGAAACTGCCCTCTCCAGGCAGCTCCCTGGCCATTTTTTGATTGCGTTCGAGACGTTCACGCGATGGCGGGTGAGTTGCGAACAGGCCACTCATCCAATCTTCGTTGCGGTCTTCGGAAAGCTCGACGAAAGTCTCCTGCAGTTCGACAGCTCCCAGCGGATTGTAGCCCGCCTCGGACATGTACAGCATCCCGTACTCATCTGCTTCACGCTCTGCGTCCCTGCTGTATTTCTGGGTGAGGAGCTGAGCACCCACTGCCGGAACCATCATCGCGATCTCTCGCGTTGTTTGAGAATCCACGCTGCCCAGAATGACCATGCTGACCACCGCGCCGATCTGTGTCAGCATGCCTTTCGACTGAGCGCGGGCACCGTGAGCGGCATCAGCGTGAACAATTTCGTGGCCGAGCACGGCGGCGAGTTCCGCTTCGGAATTGAGTTCCGTCAAAAGACCGCGGTTGATTGCAATTTTGCCCCCCGGCAGCGCCCATGCATTGGGAGTGGATTCATTGAGTATGGTGAATTCGAAGTCCAGCTGGTCTTTTCTGCGTGCCTTTTCCGCGAGTCGCTGACCCACCTGCTGGACATATTCCGTCAATTCCGGATCGAGGATGAACTCACCGCCCTGGGATTGCTTCATGGGTGCGTACATCTGTGCCCCGACTTGCTGTTCCCACTCGTCACCGTAAACCTGGAAATGCCGTTTGCCGGTTACCTCGTTTACAGCGCAAGCTGAAATGCCCGTGACGCCGATCAGGATTGCCAGGATCAGTTTTTTCATTATTGACTTAAAAGAAGATTGTCATCAGCTTGCAGCAGAAGCGGCCGTGACAGCCTGCTTTCATCCACGAACACCTCGGCATTTCCGGATTCGACCCGGTGCTGCGTGAAGAATTCAATCGTGGACACCAGCAGCCTGTGCTCCATTGGCGCAAGCCTGGCTGCCAGCTTGTGCTTGTCGTCACCGGCCAATATCGGGATCCGGACCTGGGAAATCACCGGCCCGCCATCCAGTTCCCCGGTAACAAAATGTATGCTGGCGCCATGTTCCCGGTCTCCGGCGTCCAGCGCACGCTGATAGGTGTCCGTGCCCCGGTATAGTGGCAGCAAGGAAGGGTGGAGGTTGATGATGCGTCCATTGAAAGGGTCCAGAACCCCGGGTCCTATGATGCGCATGAAGCCTGCCAGTATGACCAGTTGGGGATTGCCTGAGCCGATCAGTAAGGCAAGTGCACGATCAAACTCGTTCCGGTCTGCAAAGCCCCGGTGATCGAGAATGCTTGTGGGGATGCCCGCTTTGTTCGCCCTTTCCAGGCCCCTGGCGTCTGCCCGGTTGCTGATGACGCTGACGATGTCAATGTCGATCCGCTGTTCATCCCGCGCATCGATCAGTGCTTGCAGATTACTGCCGCTGCCGGAAATCAGTACACATACTTTCATGATTTACAGATACTGTACTTGTTGTGGGCCGCTGCCGTCTGTCACTTCTCCAATGACATGGCAGTCAATATCATGGCCGGCCGCTGCCGATATCAGGCCCTCGACGTTTTCCTTTCTTGCCAGCATCACCATGCCGATTCCGCAATTGAAAGTGCGCAGCATGTCCTGCTCGTCAATACCGCCGTTTTGCTGCAACCAGTTGAATACTGCGGGGCGGCGCCAGCTACGGGTATCGATGGCCAGGCCCAGGTTTCCGGGCAGAACCCGCACGATGTTTTCCGTCAATCCGCCACCGGTGATGTGCGCCAGGCCGTCAATGTGCCCGGATTTCAGCATTTCCAGGACCGGTTTGACGTAAATCCGGGTCGGAGCCAGCAGCGCATCACCCAGCCTGGCGCCGCCCACCCCATCTGCTTTTCCCCCGTCTGCCGGCAGCCTGTCGTCCAGCCCGGCGCCGGAAACTTCGATGACTTTCCTGATCAATGAATAACCGTTGGAATGGGGCCCGCTGGACGCCATGCCAATGAGTTGATGGCCCGTTTCAATCCGGCTGCCGTCCAGCACTTGTGAGCGCTCGACCGCACCGACGGTAAAACCGGCCAGGTCATAGTCGCCGTCACGATACATGCCCGGCATCTCTGCCGTTTCGCCGCCGATCAGGGCGCAACCGGCCTGCCGGCAACCTTCGGCGATCCCGGTTATGACTGACTCGGCTTCGTCCAGCAGCAATTTCCCGGTTGCGAAGTAATCCAGGAAGAACAGGGGTTCGGCGCCGCTGGTGAGAATGTCATTGACACACATGGCAACCAGGTCGATTCCGATCGTGTCGTGGCGGCCCAACTGGCGCGCCAGCATCAACTTGGTGCCGACTCCGTCTGTGCCGGAAACCAGCAGTGGATTTTTCCACTTCTTCAAATCCAGCTCAAACAATGCGCCAAAGCCACCCAGACCGGTCAGGACTTCAGGGCGCATGGTATTTTTTACCGCCGGCCTGATCCGTTCGACCAGTTCATTTCCAGCATCGATGTCGACTCCCGCATCGCGATAGGAGAGGCTGTTTTCCGGTATTTTTACGTCGTTCAATGAGGTGTCCAGTAGATAGCAGATTCGTTATGGAGCCCAGGCAGTATATGGTATCTTATTTGTCCGGTCAGGCTCCTTTATTTCCACTTTCCTGTAACCATTGAAACCATGCGAATTGTTTTATTGATATTACTACTGAACCTGTTGCCTTCAGGCAGCGCTTTTGCGGCGCCTGCAGGGCTTTACACGGGTGAAGTGCCGGTGCAAAGCCAGCAGAAGTCAGACCGCAATCGCGCCTTGCCCCTGGCATTGAAGCAGGTACTGCAGAAACTCAGTGGCCGGAGCAGTTTTGATGATTATCCCCTGGTGTACCCCGCGCTGGACAGTGCGGCTTCGATTGTCGTTTCCTTCCATTACCGGAATGTGGAATCCATCCTGGCGGACAACAATGTATCCAGTCAGCTACACCTGGTTGCACGGTTCGCGGAAGCGGAAGTCAATGAACTGCTGAAAAAACTGCAGTTGCCCTTGTGGCCTGCAGAACGCCGGCCCGTGGAAATCTGGGTGGTCGTGGACGACGGTATGGGCCGTCGTATCATGCCGCTCGAATACGCCTACGCCTGGGAGTCAATGAACGAAATTGCAGCAGCAAGGGGGCAGCCGGTGTCATGGCCGGAAGCGGATGAGGAGGGTATCTTTCCGGTCGATGCGCAATTGCTCTGGGGAGGGTATACGGAAGATATTACCGGGGACGACGGCGCTGTCATGATAGCCGCGGCGCGGCGTGAAGGGGCCGAATGGAGCGTTCGGCTCAATTTGGACTACGGTGGTCAAAACTGGGCCTGGCGTATTCATGATGTTGATCTGCAGCAAGCACTCGGCAATAGCATGCACGAGGCGGTGAATCTCATTGCGGAGGCGAATACAATTGCCGCAATTGACCAGGGGAAATGGCTGCATGAACTGACGGTAACCGGTATCGGGGGTGTAGATGATTACCGTCGTTGCCTGGACTATTTGCAGGGTCTCAGCATTGTGGAACGTGTTTCCGTCACCGCTGCAAGCCGGGGAGTCGTCCGTTTCAGCCTGGAGCTAAACGCCATGTCACTTTACCTGGATGAGACCCTGTCTTCCGGTCCCGTGCTTGAATTTTTAGACACTGAAAACAGTTGGTCATTGCGCCAATGATTCCGCGGGAGAATGATCATGACAGTTGATTCACGGCAGTGGTTTTTGCTCGCCCTTGCAGTTGTATTTTTCTGGCTTATTTACCTGCTCGCCCCGGTCATTACTCCCTTTGCGATTTCCGCTGCACTGGCGTACCTGGGCGACCCCTTCGTAGACCGGCTTGAAAGAGTCAGCATCGGCAAGTGGCGCATCAACAGGACCCTGGCTGTCTCTGTCGTGTTTGTCCTGATGACGGGGGGATTGATCCTCCTTTTTCTGATTGTTTTTCCTCTGCTGCAGGAACAAGTGGAGCACCTCGTGCAGAGCGTTCCCGAATCACTGGAATGGTTCGCGGGGACCGCGCTTCCCTGGCTCCAGGCTAAGTTTGGCCTGAGCAGTTTGGCCCTGGATACTGAGACCATTACCAATGCGCTTAAGTCCTATTGGAAAGAGCTCAGTACCGCCGCGCTGAGTGTACTGGGTACCGTTTCGAGGAGCGGCCAGGCTGTGCTGGGGTGGTTGATGAACCTGGTACTGATTCCCGTGGTCACGTTTTACCTGTTGCGGGACTGGGATCTGCTTATCAAGGGAATTCGCGAGTTGTTGCCCCGGAAAATCGAGCCGACTGTCAGTACCCTTGCCAGTGAAATAGATGAAGTCCTGGGGGCCTTTGTTCGCGGGCAGTTGATGGTCATGTTCGCGCTCGGCGCCATCTACACGGCGGGCTTGTGGCTGATTGGTCTGGACCTGGCTTTTATCATTGGCATGGGCGCCGGTCTGCTCAGCGTTGTTCCTTACCTGGGGACAGTGGTCGGCCTGGTTGCCGCGGTCCTGGCCGCTGTTTTTCAGTTCCAGGACCTGTTCCACACGATCATGGTCCTGTTGGTTTTTGGTACCGGACAGGCACTGGAAGGAATGGTGCTGACGCCAAAACTGGTCGGGGACCGGATTGGCCTGCACCCGGTTGCTGTCATATTCGCAGTACTGGCCGGTGGTCAGCTGTTTGGTTTCCTGGGCATTCTGCTTGCTTTGCCGGTGGCTTCGGCGCTGAACGTACTGGTCCGGCACTTTCGGGATGAATATACAAAAAGTACGCTCTATCATGAAGAAACGGAAAGTGAGGGAGAGGCCCGGTAACAATGTTGTTCTCACCTCAAATTCCGCTGCAACTGGAACCCCGGAGGCCGGACCGTTTCGAAGATTTTGTCCCCGGTCCCAACCAGAATGTCCTGCTGGCGACCCGGCAATTGCTGGATGAACCGGGTAGCAGCCTTTTTCTGTCCGGGCCGCAAGGCTCCGGAAAATCACATTTGCTTAATGCGCTGTGTCATGCCGCCCGGGAAAAGGGGCTGGGCGCTTTTTACATCGCTTTGCAGCATTTGCCGGATGAGGCCGCCGCCGGTCTAGATGGCCTCCAGGGCCTGGACCTGGTCTGCGTGGACGACCTGGACAGCGTGGCCGGCAAGCCCCTGTGGGAGCAGGCGTTGTTTCGCTGCTTCAATGAAGTGCGCGCCGCGAACGGCCGCCTGGTGGTCAGTAGCCGGATGAGCCTGTCATCCCTGCAATTTGACCTTCCCGACCTGCAGTCCAGGCTGGCGTGGGGGCTGACGATGAATCTGCGGCTGCCCGATGACGAGGGTAAGCTGCAAGTGCTGCAACAGCGCGCCCGGGCACTGGGTATTGAACTGCCCCGGGATGTGCAGCGTTATTTGATCAAACACAGCAAAAGGGACATGGGTTCCCTGCTTACGATGCTTGAACAACTCAAGGACGCGGCATTCGTCGCCAAGCGCAGGATAACGGTTCCGCTGGCCAGGGAAATTTTGTCCTCCAGACGTTAACCTGCATATAGCATTAGCAGCCGAATCTTTAAAAACCATAGCTAGAAGTAACAGCGTCCTTGGGCGCGACCGACCGTTCGGCCGCAAGCGACCTCTTACAGTTTTTGTAAGAGCGTCCTTGGGCGCGACCGACCGTTCGGCCGCAAGCGACCTCTTACAGCTTGATGCAATATGCATTCTGGCTAGTACGGTTGCTATACTGGTTTGAACCCGGGAAAGGAAAACAAACAGACATGGAATGGCTGAACAAGCTGGAAATCGCCCGCAATTGGTTACCCAGGTATACGGGCATGCCGCTGGAACTTTTTGGTGACTATATCCTGCTAACCAATTTCGGTAACTACATCCGGCATTTCGCCGAGCAATTCAACTGCAAAATTTATGGTGAGGACCGCACCATGCAGGCTTCCACCAATGATGACGGGCTGACCATCATTAATTTTGGAATGGGTTCGAGCAATGCCGCAACCATCATGGACCTGCTGTCTGCGGTTGCGCCCAAGGGCGTGTTATTTCTTGGTAAATGTGGCGGCCTGAAGAAATCCACCGAAATTGGACACTTCATTCTGCCCATTGCTGCGATCCGCGGAGAGGGGACGAGCGATGATTACTTCCCACCCGCCGTACCGGCCCTGCCGTCATTCAAACTGCACAAGTTCGTTTCCGACAAGATCCTGGCGCATGATGTCGACTACCGGTCGGGTGTGATCTACACAACCAACCGCCGCGTCTGGGAGCATGATGAAGCGTTTCACAACAGGCTTCATCAAATGACCTGTATCGGGATTGACATGGAAACAGCCACCTTGTTTATCGTGGGGCATGCCAATGAAATAGCCCGTGGCGCCCTGTTGCTGGTTTCGGACGTGCCGGTCACGCCGGATGGTGTGAAAACTGAGGAATCAGACAAGAAAGTCACACGGGACTGGGTTGATCTTCATCTCCAGATCGGCATCGAAGCCATGACCGATCTGGGCCACAAAGGTGAACAAATCAAACACTTCCGTTATTAAACCAGTATTTACTTGAAAGTCATTCTGCTGTCGGCCTCGAATCCGTCCGGGGTGAGTCGGAACGTTGTGTAACTCCGGTCGGAAAAGGATTTGACAGCCTGCTGCGCAGCCGCTGAGATGTCCTCGATCGATTGCAGAACCGCCTCCTGCTCAGGATCAGTTTCAGCCAATTCGTCCTCGGTCTGTTCGTACTGCTTGCCCAGTTTCTGGGTGTATTCGAGATAAGCCGCCATGTCGTAGCCGATGGACATAAAAGTACCGGCCGGGCCGGCTTCCTCTTCCAGGTAAGCGGGTAATCCGGCTTCTTCGCCATCGCCAATGGACAGACCGATCGTGTCAGTTGAAAGGGCGGCGAAAGCGACCACGTTCGGAATGGGAAGCATAGAGGCGGGTAACTGGACAGGAGGTTCACCGGGGGCGAGTGTCAGTTCAGACAGGTCCGGCAGGAACATCTGGGCCATGCCGACAAACATTTCCGGCTGATCAATATGCACCGCGATCAATCCACGTCCGTTCACCGGCATGGAATTCGTTTCCGTGATCTCACTCAGACTCAAGCGCAGGCCGCGGAAGTTGTTCACAAAAGGAGGCATCGGCTGGTTCAGCTGGGTGAATGCTTCTGTTGCACTCTGATTGATCGATTGGAGGTGCTCACACTGGTAGGGGCTTTCCATGATGGCAACAACTTTTTCCCGCAGAAAATCGCGAACTGCTCCGAATCGCATGCCAAATGAGAATTCGAGCAGACGGTCTGACAGCGGGTTTGCTATGGGTATTTCGGCCACCAGTCCCGCGAGTTGCTGTGCCAGTGTAGTTTCGGTTTCTACACGGTACTGAATAGCAATGGCGGATGTCGTCAACTCCCGGACGCCCATGGTCATACGTGGCGAATTGCTGACGATACCGCGGATTTCGGTTTTGCATTCAGCTGTCATGTCAGCCGGGTCGAAATCGCCAGTTGTGGCCATCACCCGGGCCATAATCGTATCCGGACTGATGAATTCCTCGACGATTTGGTCGAGATCCAGGATGCCCGAGCCATAAGGTGTATAGCTGTGTTTGGCGTTCAGTTCAGCCAGGCGGCTTACCGCGTTGGAGTCCCCGGGCATTTCCAGCCCGAGGAATGCCGGCAGCAATTCTGTTTCAGCCAGTGGAGGAAAAATACTCATCGCCAGGTGATCGGCAAAGATTGATACGTATATGCCGACAGGTGCATCAGCAGTATCAACTTCACTGAGCCGCCAGTAGGAAACGCCCTGGTGCTCAAGTTCCGGAGCGTCAATCTCCGCATTCGCCAGCACTCGCTGGATGGTTGCGCGCAGGGCGTCTGCGTCTGACAGGCCAATTCGAATGACAGGAAACACACCCATGCCATACACCACCTTGTGTGCGCGAAGGTCAAAACCGAGACTCTCCATACCCTGCCGGCTGAGATTTCCATCAAACTCCTGCAGGATGGCGCTTATCAACCTTGAGCCGTCTTCGTTTTCCAGTGTCTGCCTGGCATTAGTCAGTTCATCCTGGACGGAGGCAAGAACCGGCTCAAAGCGCTGCAGGAATACCTCGATGACTTCGTCAGGTATGGGTTGCAGGTTCCCGGCCAGGTAGGGTGTATCGGCAGGCACATAATCAAAAAGTGTGCTGTCCGTTTTTTCAATCGCCACTTCTACCGCGTCCTCAGACTTGCCGCAGGCGGCTACCATCAGCAGCGAAACAGTCCCAATGGCCAACAGGCGCAAATAACTCATACTAAATTCCTTGAATGTTTAAACGTGTAAAGGTGTTATACCACACTACAACACCATACACAATAGCGAAATCAATGAGATTTTATTGACCTACATCTTCTCGTTAGTACGTTTTGCGGGTATGCTCTCGTTTGAATTGAATATTCATCAATACAGTCGTTGCTAACGACCTGTCAAGACCGGAAAAAAGAGATTAGTTAAACGAAGCAACCCAGGCTGTAAACAGCAAATCATTCGGAGATTTCTCATGAGAATCGGTGTACCGAGAGAGATATATGCGGGCGAAAAGCGCGTAGCCACAACCCCGGACGTGGCCGCCCAGTTAATCAAGATGGGCTTTGATGTTGCGGTTGAGTCCAATGCAGGCGCCGCTGCGAATTATTCCGACGCGTCCTATGAAGCGGCCGGCTGTACCGTCACCGCTACAGCAGATGAAATCTGGGCTGAATCTGACATTATTCTCAAAGTACGCGGCCCTGAAGATGAGGAGACCGCGCGCTTGAAAGCGGGACAGACGCTGATCAGTTTCCTGTGGCCGGCGCAGAATCCCGAACTACTCCAGCAGCTTACCGAGCGCGGTGTGACGGCCATGGCCATGGACAGCATTCCACGCATCTCACGCGCCCAGAAGGTGGACGCGCTGAGTTCCATGGCGAACATTGCGGGATACCGGGCCGTGGTGGAAGCAGCCCAGCATTTCGGCCGCTTTTTCACCGGCCAGATTACGGCTGCCGGTAAGGTGCCGCCCGCCAAGGTGCTGGTCATTGGTGCGGGCGTCGCCGGGCTGGCTGCCATTGGCGCCGCCAAGAGCATGGGCGCGATCGTTCGTTCCTTCGACACCCGCCCCGAAGTCAAGGAGCAGATCGAGAGCATGGACGCCGAGTTCCTGATGCTGGATTTCGAAGATGAGGATGGCTCCGGAGAGGGCGGCTACGCCAAGGTCATGAGCGATGAATTCATCAAGGCCGAGATGGCGCTGTTTGCCGAGCAGGCCAAGGACGTGGATATCATCATCACCACCGCGCTGATCCCGGGCAGGCCGGCGCCTCGACTGATAACGGCGGAAATGGTCGAGTCGATGAAGAACGGCAGCGTCATCGTCGACCTGGCCGCCGAGCAGGGCGGCAACTGTGAACTGACCGAACCCGGACAGGTGGTCACGCATCACGGCGTTACCCTCATCGGCTATACGGATTTGCCGAGCAGGCTGGCCGCACAATCCAGCCAGCTGTATGCGACCAATTTGCGTCACCTGCTGACCGACCTGACCCCGGAGAAGGATGGCCAGATCGTGGTCGATATGGAGGATGAGGTCATTCGGGGCGCAACCGTGTGCAAGGATGGCGAAACTACGTGGCCGCCGCCGGCGCCGAAGCTTTCCGCGGCCCCGCCCAAGGCGGAGCCGGCGCCCGCACCGGTGGTTGAAGAAAAGAAGCGGTCGGTTGTGGGTCCCATCATTGGCATGGCGGTTGCCGGCCTGGCGCTGCTGGGTCTGGGCGCCGTTGCACCGCCTTCATTCATGGCGCACTTCACGGTGTTCGTGTTGGCGTGCTTTATCGGATACATGGTGATCTGGAACGTGAAAGCTGCGTTGCACACACCGCTTATGAGCGTCACCAACGCGATATCCAGCATCATCATTATCGGTGCATTGATCCAAATCAGTTCGGACAACGAGTTGATTATGTGGATAGCAGTCGGAACCGTTGGGATAACCAGCATCAACATTGTGGGCGGTTTTGCCGTTACGCGCCGCATGCTCGAAATGTTCAGGAGGTGATGCCGTCATGAATATCGAAGGAATTATTTCTGTGTCGTATATCATTGCGGCTATTCTTTTTATCCTGGCGCTGGGCGGGCTTTCCAATCAGGAAACCGCCAGGCGGGGTAACTGGTACGGCATCATCGGTATGGCGATCGCTTTGGTCGCTACCGTTATCGGTAAGGTCGAGCTACATTATGAATATCTGATTGTGGCCTTGTTGATTGGCGGCAGCATCGGACTCGTTGCTGCGCGTCGTGTACAAATGACCCAGATGCCGGAGCTTGTCGCCATTCTGCACAGCCTGGTGGGCGTTGCGGCAGTGGCCGTGGGATTCGCCAACTTCATGGACCCGGACAGGCTTGCGCATTACGCGGACGTCGAACTGACCATTCATGACATCGAAACTTACATCGGTGTCCTCATCGGCGCCGTCACGTTTTCGGGGTCCGTGATCGCATTCGGCAAGTTGTCGGGGCGCATCGGCGGTTCACCGCTTACCTTGCCGGGAAGGCACTGGTTCAATCTCGCTCTGCTGGTTGGCACGTTCTGGTTTGGATACCAGTTTGTGGTGCAGTCTGCGGCAGGGGGGGGCATGGAGCCGCTTATCATCATGACGGCCATTGCCCTGGTGTTTGGCATTCACATGGTGATGGCGATCGGCGGCGCGGACATGCCGGTTGTGGTGTCCATGCTCAACAGCTACTCCGGTTGGGCTGCTGCCGCGACTGGCTTCATGCTCGGTAATGATCTGCTGATTGTGACAGGTGCGCTGGTCGGTTCCAGTGGCGCCATCCTGAGTTACATCATGTGCCGTGCTATGAACCGTAAGTTCCTCGCCGTGATAGCCGGAGGCTTCGGCACCGGTGGTGGAGCCGCCGCTGCAGCAGGCGACCAGGAAGGCGAGATCACTCCCATTGATACGGAAGAAACAGCAGCGCTGCTCGACAGCGCCAAAGAAGTGATGATTATCCCCGGTTACGGTATGGCAGTGGCCCAGGCCCAGCATATCGTCTTTGAAATCACGAAAACGCTGCGCGCCAAGGGCGTCAATGTCCGCTTTGGCATTCACCCGGTCGCTGGTCGTATGCCGGGCCACATGAACGTGTTGTTGGCTGAGGCCAAGGTGCCCTACGACATCGTTTTTGAAATGGATGAAGTCAACGAAGACTTCCCGAAAGTCGATGTTTCAATCGTCATCGGCGCCAATGACATCGTCAACCCTTCGGCGCTGACCGACCCCGACGGCCCGATTGGCGGCATGCCGGTACTCGAGTGCTGGAAAGGAGACACGACAATCGTGCTCAAGCGCAGCATGGCTACCGGCTACGCGGGTGTACAGAATCCACTGTTCTTCCTGGAGAACACGCGCATGTTGTTTGGTGATGCCAAAGACAGCCTGGATGCGGTGTTCAAGGTGCTCTAGCAGTGTTTCAGCAACATTCATGAACATCAAATAGTCTATGAGTACGCCTGTCAGGGTTTGTAGGACCTAACCTTGTTTGCGAAAAACGCCGTGCCATCAAGCGGAGGCGGTTAGCTGCCTT
>JAIVWI010000057.1:0-15867 GCA_048636595.1 Oceanospirillum sp.
CCTCGGGTTTCACCGCTTCAAGCTGCTGCGGACCCGTCCCAACGGTTTGACCGGTTATTAGGGCCTGTTAACACTAGCCAGTTCACTGCGACCTGGCAAGTGATAACGCCCCCTAGCGAAAAAGTCCGGGAACCTGGAACATTTGCCGGTCCTCCAGCCTGACCGCCGTCAGTCTGCCTCCCCAGACACAACCTGAATCCAGGCCAAGCAGCCGCTTCTTCAAATGCAGGCCAAGTGCGGCCCAGTGGCCGAAGGCTATTGTGATTTTGCGGGTCTGCCGATGCTTGTGTTTGAACCAGGGCCGATAAGGTGGTGGCTGGGAGCCGGGCGGGCCGCTGGCGCTCGTCAGGATTTTGCCGTTACGGTCACAGTAGCGAACGCGGGTCAGGATGTTGCTGATCAGTTGGCGGCGTCTCCAGCCGGTCCGGTTATCGCGCCACCTGCGAGGTCCGTTTTTTCTCATCATCTTGAAGAATTTCCTGCTTTTTCCCGACTGCAATACCCGTTCGACTTCGGCCGCACAGGACAGCGTCTGCTCCAGCGTCCATTGGGGGATGACACCGGCGTGAACCATCAATACCTGGTGTTCGGCTGACCAGTGGGCCAGCGGCTGGCGCTGCAGCCAGTCGAGCAGTTTCAGCCGGTCCGGGGCTTGCAGGATGGCATTGATTTCGGGGCTGGGCGAATGACCATCCGGATACCTGTAATTCTCGGCCAGCAGGTACAGGTCGTGGTTGCCCAGCGTCATGATGAAATTGTCGCCCAGGCCTTCCAGCAGACGGAGGACTTCCAGCGACTGGCCGCCGCGATTAACAAGATCGCCGGGGCACCACAGGCTGTCGCCGGCGGGGTCGAAGTTGATTTTCTCCAGCAGCCGTTGCAGAGGGTCGTAGCAACCCTGGATGTCGCCGATCAGGTAAGTGGCCATTTGCAGGAGTACTAGTGCAACGACTCTGGCGCGGCCAGCACAAACTCAGGAATCGCGGCCCGGAAAGTCTCACCGTTGTCGGCAACAAATTCATAACTTCCGGACATGGAACCGCTGGGGGTAGGGATCAGGGCGCCACTGGTATAGGTGAATGATTGTCCCGGTTCCAGCCGGGGTTTTTCTCCCACTACTCCTTCACCCCGGACTTCCTCGATATAACCGTTTCCATGGGTGATGATCCAGTGCCGGTTCAGCAGCTTCACGGGGAAGTCCATCCGGTTCGTGATGGTAATTTCATAAGCGAACGCATAATGGTCATCCTGTCGACCGAGGTATTTCGGGTTGGGAGAAATTTCAATCATGTGCACATCATTCCATTAAATTGGACAAGGCTGCAAATTGTTCCAGGCCAAGTGCGTCGGCCCGCAAGCCCGGATCGATCCCGGCGCTTTCAATGAGGGACACGTCCAGCATGTCGCGAAGGCTGTTACGCAAGGTCTTTCTCCGCATGGAGAAGGCCTGGATGACCAGCCGGTCGAAGGATTCCTTCGAGGCGATCTGAACCGGGGGTTCACGGTGGGGAATCAACCGGACGATCCCGGATTGTACTTTGGGTACGGGGGTGAATGATTCGGCTTGCACCGTGAACAGCGGTATGACTTTGCAATGGTACTGGCACATGATGGAAAGCCTGCCCCAGGCCTTGGTGCCGGGTGACGCCGCCATGCGATTGACCACTTCGGATTGCAGCATGAAATGCATATCAATGATCAGCTCACTCCACTTCAGCACATGGAACAGCAGTGGCGTGGAAATGTTATAGGGCAGATTGCCTACCAGCCGGAACGGCCTTTTACCTGAAATGGCGGCAAAGTCGATTTTTAGTGCATCGCCGACATGCACATGCACGCCTGGATGGATGCGAAACTGTGTTGCAAGCCGGTCCGCCAGGTCACGATCGATTTCCACCAGGTGCAATTCCATGCCGCAGTCGATCAACGGCCTGGTCAGTGCGGCCTGGCCGGGGCCGATTTCAATGAAGAGTTCATCCGGCCGGGGGGCGATGGTATCCACGATTCTCTGGATGACCACCGGATCCGTCAGGAAATTCTGTCCGAATCTTTTGCGTGCCTTGTGTTTCAAGACGGGTTCACCCGAACACGCCGGGACATTTGTTGCGCACACAGGGCGGCCTGGTACAGGCTGGTGGCGTTGGCCTGACCGGTTCCGGCGATGTCCAGGGCGGTACCGTGGTCTACCGAGGTGCGGATGAATGGCAGACCCAGCGTGATATTCACCGCCTGACCAAATCCCAGGTGTTTGAGTACCGGCAGACCCTGGTCGTGGTACATCGCCACCACCACGTCACAGGCAGCGATACGTGGCGGCGTGAAGGCGGTGTCTGCTGGCACGGGCCCCTCAATATCCATGCCCTGTTGGCGTAATTGTTCAATGACCGGCCGGATGATTTGCTCATCTTCTTCTCCCAGGTGTCCGCCTTCACCCGCGTGGGGATTCAGGCCCAGCACCTGCAAGCGGGGCCGGGTAATGCCGAATTGCTGCCGCAGGGACGTTTCCGTAATCTGGATCACCGCCCTCAGTTTTTCCATGGTGATTGCAGCAGGAACCTCAAGCAGGGGCAGATGGGTGGTTACCAGGGCGACGCGTAAGCCGGGCGCCGTAAGCATCATGACCACCTGGGGAGTATTGCCGAGATTCGCCAGGAATTCAGTATGACCGGTGAAAGGCACACCCGCTTCGTTGATGATCCCTTTATGCACCGGCCCGGTTACCAACGCAGCGGCATGCCCTTGCCGGATCAGCCGGACAGCCTGGCGGAGCGTATCGAGGACATAGGGAGCATTTTCTTTAGTCAGCTGACCGGGGTTTGCCGGTTCCGCAAGCCTCGTTGGAAAACAGGCCAACTGACCGGCTGAAACAATTTCACCAGGCTGCCATTGGGTGATCCTGGTGTCGAAACCGAGCATGTCTGCTGCCTGTTGCAGGAGCACGGGGTCGGCCACGGCGAGCAGCCGGAATTCAGGGTGTTCCTGGTTGAGTTTGAGCAGGATTTCCGGCCCTATACCCGAAGGTTCTCCCGGTGTAATGGCAAGTACGGGCGCATCAATAGTCATTTTGATCTATTCGAGTTAACCGGAAGTACTTTCCCGCCCGGGCAGGCGAATTTCAACGAATGCCTCATCCCGGAACTGCCGCAGGACTTTTCTGACTTCCCGCTCCGCCTTGCGTTGGCGGATTTTATCCCGGGCCTCTGCCCGAATTGCATCCTCGGTACGGTCCATTTCCCTTTTGCCCAGCAGTTGCATAATGTGCCAGCCACCTTCGGTCTGAAACGGCTCGCTCATCTCGTCTGTTTTCAGGGCGATCAGGGTCTGGTATACCCGGTCACCATAGGCATCCGGCGGAAACCATCCCATGTCGCCACCGATGTTGGCGCTGGTTGGGTCATCGGAGTTTTTCTTGGCCAGTTCGGCGAAGTCGCCGTTATTATTCAACTCTTCTTTGATCTTCGTAATCTTGTCCATCGCTGCGCGAGGTGAGATCAATTCGTTGGATTCGATCATGATGTGGCGTGCGTGGTATTCCTCGATCACGACCTGGCGCTGCTCCCGGTAGTCGTTAACCTTGAGAATGTGATACCCGCGCGGACTGCGGATGGGCGCGGTGAATTCTCCGGGACCAAGCTCCCGTACCGCATCCGCAAAAAATGCCGGTACGCTGTTCAGGTCCCGCCACCCCACGTTACCTCCCTCGAGCGCTTCCTCGCTGTCGGAATAGCTGATGGCCGCTGAAGCAAAATCCAGGCCATCCACAAGCCGTTGGTACACGTCATCCACCTTGAACTGGCCTTCCTTGATCTGTTGCGGTGTCGCACCCTCTGGAAGGCCAATCATGATGTGGGAAATATCGTACTCGCCGCCACTGAGGTCTTCAGAAGCCAGTAAAATATCCACTTCCGTATCCGTGATCGGGTCCATGCCGGCCACAATTCGTTGTTGCAGGCGATCGGTCAAAAGTTCTTCGCCGATATTGCGACGGAATTCGGCAAAGTCCTCACCATCTCCCTCTATGACCTGGCGTAATTGCTGCACCGTAATGTTATTCTGCTGCGCCAGGCTGACCAGGGCCTGGTCAATGTCCGCGTCGCTGATCCGGATGCCGGTTTGCAGGGCTTTTTGTACCTGCAACTCACGCATTATCAGGCGCTCGAGTACCTGGCTTTCCAACAGGTCCATCGGAGGCATGGCCTCACCACTGGCCCGGATCCGTTCGACGATACCTGCAATGGCCATATCCAGTTCGCTGCGCAGGATAACGTCCTCATCAACCAGCGCTATGATGGAATCAATGGGCTGAATGCTTCCGCCATCCAATTGGGCTTCGAGCCCGGTGGTAACCGCGACGGAGGCCAGCGCAAAGAGGGCCGTAGTCATTGCACGGGGAAAAGAAAAATGGAACATCAAGTCACTCTCCAAAAAACTGTTGCCTGCATTTTAACGCCGGCATGTATGGTAGCCCGCATTTTACACGAGTTGCCGGAATCGCCGGTGATAAGATGCGTGACCAGGGGAGGTATCGGCTACCTGTATTCAGGACACGTTCGAGACATCCCTGTGCACTCATCATCTGTTCCCGACAGATGATGGTCCTGAATACAGGTAACCGATACCTCTTGCAGGCGCATACATGTCGCCGATAAAGCCGACTTCCAAAAAATGTGGGCTGGCCGGCGTGATTTTGGCTGGGGGGCGCTCCCGGCGCATGGGCGGCGGGTTCAAGGCGTTGGCGCCATTGGATGGAGAACCGTTGATCCGGCATGTGATAGACCGCCTGCAACCGCAGGTCACATCATTGGTGCTCAGCGTTGAAAAATATGTCCCTGATTTCGAGGTCTTTGGTCTGCCCCAGGTGGAAGATCCTGCGCCGGGCAGTCGTGGTCCGCTGGGCGGTTTGCTGTCGGCCCTGCTTAGCATGGAAATGGGTTGTGACTGGATGCTGTTGGCCCCCTGCGATGCTCCTTTTCTGCCGCTCGAACTGGCGGATCGTTTATTGAGTTGCGCCCTTGACGACGGCCAAGCAGGCTGCGTGGTGCGCTGTGATTCTGAAATTCAGCCTACCTTTTCCATCTGGCACCGGCGCTTGTTACCCCGGCTGCAAGAGGCCGTCCTGGAAGAAGGAATGGCGGGATTCAAGCAGTTTTTGCGGGACACGCCGGTCGCTACTCTCGATTGGGAGTCTTCTGATCCATCACCCTTTTTCAATATCAATGACCCGGATGCTTTGGCCGAAGCCACCCGCTTGCTTGATCATGCTTCGGCACCCATATGATGATTGTGTTGTTGCGCCACCATAAGAGGATAGAACCTTGACCGCTGATAAGGAATTTAAACCGCTCAATATTGCCGTGCTCACCCTGTCGGACACACGTACGGCTGAAAATGACACATCAGGCGACGCACTGGTCGAGATGTTGACCGCTGCAGGTCACAGTCTGGCGGTTCGTGATTTGTGCGCAGACAATGTGTACAAGATGCGCGCCATTGTCGCGAACTGGATTGTTAACCCGGATATCCACGTCATCATCACCACCGGTGGAACCGGTATGACACGGCGCGATTCGACACCCGAAGCGCTGGCCCCTTTGTTCGACAAAATTATCGAGGGTTTTGGAGAATTGTTCCGGCAGGTGTCCTACGATGAAATCGGTTCGTCGACGCTCCAGTCCCGCTGCCTGGCAGGCCTGTCGAACAAGACCCTGATTTTCTGTTTGCCGGGGTCGACCGGTGCCTGCCGTACCGGCTGGAATTCCATTTTGAAGGAGCAACTCGACAGCAGGCACAAGCCCTGCAATTTTGTCGGGATCACGGCGCTCGGCTCGGGACAGCACTGAACATGTTCAGCGTCAATGAAGCCATCGACAGCCTGCTCGACGGTTGCCAGCGGCTGGTGGAAAGCGAGGAGATTGATCTTATTTCAGCACTTGGCCGTACCCTGGCCGAAGATATTTTTGCATCACTGGACGTACCGCCCGCGGATAACAGTGCAATGGACGGCTATGCATTCCGCCAGGCTGACTGGCAGGATGCACAAAGTGAACTTCCCCTCAGCCAGCGCATAACGGCAGGTTCAGTACCGCAAGCGCTGGAACCAGGAACCGCGGCACGAATTTTTACGGGTGCACAAGTGCCCGCCGGGGCGGACACCGTGGTGATGCAGGAACACTGCGAGGGTACCGAGGATGCTGTCCGCATACTTCAACTGCCCGGTATGGGCGCCAATATCAGGCCCCGCGGGCAGGACATTACTACGGGACAGAAAATCCTTCCTGCCGGCCACCGCATGAGAGGCCAGGACATGGGCCTGCTTGCTTCCCAGGGTATTGGAAAAATCCTGGTTTACAGGCGGTTGAAAGTCGCCATCCTGTCTACCGGGGACGAACTGGCCGAGCCCGGCAGGCCATTGCAGGCTGGCCAGATTTATAATTCAAACCGGTTTACCATGCATGGTCAACTGACCGCCTGGGGATTTGAAGTCGTGGACCTGGGTGTTGCCAGGGATGACCCGGGAGCGATTCGGGATCTTTTTGAAAAGGCGGCAGCAGCAGCGGATGTGATCCTTTCATCCGGTGGTGTTTCCGTCGGCGAGGAAGACCATGTCAAGGACGTGGTTGAGTCCCTGGGTTCAATAGACTTGTGGAAAATCGCGATCAAGCCCGGTAAACCCTTTGCCTTCGGGCATGTGAAAGGCACCCCGTTCCTGGGTCTGCCCGGAAACCCGGTGTCTGTGCTTGTAACGATGCTGATCATCGGGCGCCCCTACCTGTTTTGCTGCCAGGGCATCGCTGACACCACGATCCATGCGGTGCGCCATACCGCGTGTTTTGACAAACGCGCCAGCGCACGCGAAGACTACATGCGTGTGCGCCTTGGTGAGCAGGGGCTGGAGCCATTTTCCAGCCAGAGCAGCGGTGTGCTTTTGTCCACGTCCTGGGGCGATGGCCTGGTGCGTCAGCCTGTCCATGAAGATATAAAACAAGGTGACCTGGTCGAGTTTTTACCCTGGCCCGTCCTGAACTAAGTGTTTCTACAATTTTTCGCAGATGTATTTGCCGATGGGTATGGCGGACGTTGCCGCGGGTGAGGGTGCGTTGCAGACATGCAGGCTCCTGGCGGTCTCTTTGAACAGGAAATCGTCAACCATGGTGCCGTCACGCAACACCGCCTGGGCGCGAATTCCGGCCGGATAAGGTTCCAGGTCTTGCAGGGTGATGCCCGGGCAGTACTTTCTTACCTGCTCCAGGTAGCCGCGTTTCCACATGGAATTCCGGTATTCGCGCAGGCCACGGCCAAGGTGACGGATGCTGAGTTTCCAGAAACCGGGGAAGGACAAGGACTCGAAAGTATCCCTGAAGTTGAAATTGAATTTTCCATAACCCTCCCGTTTCCACCCTTGCACGGCATTGGGGCCGACAGTGACCGTGCCGTCGATCATTTTTGTCAGGTGCACGCCCAGGAAGGGCAGGGCCGGGTCGGGAATGGGGTATATCAGGTGCCGGATGACGTCGCTTTTTTGCGAGCGGAGCCGGAAATACTCCCCGCGGAACGGAATGATCCGGAAATCCTTTGCCAGGCCCTGCATGGCGGCCAGACGGTCTGCCATCAGGCCGGCGCAGACAATGAGGTGACCTGAGTCGAAAGTTTCTCTATCGGTGTGGATTCTGACCTGATCAGGCGATTCCGCGATGCCTGTCACTTTCGTGCCGAGCTGAATCTCGCCCCCCATCGAGCGGAACTGTTTCGCCATTTCGCGGCAAATGCCGGCAAAATCGACAATGCCCGATTCCCGTACCAGGATGGCGCCTTCGCCGATGATTTCCGGTTCCAGTTCCCGCAGGCGGACAGGGCTGATTTTTTCGGGAGAGAGTTCGTTTTCAAGGCAGCGCTCGAATAATGAGTTCAAGCGAAGGCGCTCTTCCTCGTTCGTCGCCACGAGCAGCTTTCCGATCTGCCGGCAGGGGATATCGTTTTGCTTGCAGAATTTGTAGCTTGCTGCCGCGCCTTCCTTGCAGAAGCGGGCCTTCAAGCTGCCGGGCTCATAATAAACGCCGGCATGAATCACACCGCTGTTATGGCCGGTCTGGTGCTGTGCCAGGCCGCTTTCCTTTTCCAGCAATAGTATTTTTTTGTCCCGGTAGCGCTTTTTCAGGTGCCAGGCCGTGGACAATCCGATGATCCCGCCGCCAATAATGATGAAATCGAATTTCACCGCCACATTATGCGGGTACCGGGCCCTATCTGCCGCAATTCATTCCGTCGCTCTTGACCATGTTCACCTCGCCTTCATCGTTCACAACGACCTTGCTGCGTGAACTGGCTTCGGAATTCCAGCTGCAGACGGTAAATTCTCCGCTCGTCAAGAGTTGGGAACTGGTCAGCCCGGCGACTGTAAATGCCGGGGAATCAGAAAATGCACCGGATGCCTTAATGCGGATATTTTTTCGCGGAGGCCCATAGGCCCGGATGAGCTCAATATCCTGCGGGATATCATCAAAATTGCCGTCTGAAAACAACAGCCAGCCCTTGTCCCAGTCGTTGTTCTGCAGACATGAGGTACCGTCAGAAGATGGGCATATCCTGACGGTACTGTGCCGTTTTTCCGCTTCAAATTTCGCCAGGGTCAGGCTTGATGCAAGTTCACCCACTGTGCTTTCAAGATAATGCCGCTGGATCATGGAAGAGAGGCTGGGTCCGGTCAGCAATAGAATAACCCCCAGGGCTGCGACGCCAATCAGGAATTCGACCGCGGACACGCCATTTTCCGGCCTTCGCCGGTAGATTGTCAGAAGTTTGCTGAGTTTTAATTTGTTGAATTTCAATATGTGGTCCTCCTTGACGATTTTTTAAGCAGCTTGTTTATTTCACCTCGAAGCTGGTGAAGAGGGACTCATCCATCCTCGACACCAGGGTGATCACGCCGGGATTCTCAACGATACCCCTGCCATCGAATTCGAATGAGCTGTAATCCGACACCAGCTTGATATCCACGGGCAAACGATCATCTTGCAATCCAGCTTGACCAAGTGCTTTCAGGCCCTGCTCCGAAACAGAAAATGTGATTCGCTGGCCTTGTACCCCTTGTTCCTCTTGTTCCTCTTCCAATATGTTCATGGTGACTTTCGACTCAGTCATCCGGGCTGTATTCCGGGCGCTTTGTATCGAATACTGCAGGTTTTCACTGGCCGCGCGCATATCTGCACGGGCCGTTGCAGTGCTGATTGATGGTACTGCAAAAGATGTGAGGATGGCGAGAAATCCCAGGATCAGCAGGATTTCAATCAGGGTGATTCCCTGGCAATGATTTTTAGAATTTCTGTGCATATGGTTCCCCTTTCTTCACTTTGAAAGAGTCGCTACCATGAGGAGACGACCGCCTTTCTATTGGCAGTCCTTTGCACACAGCCAGTTTCAGCTGCATCAAATCCATTTGATGGTCTAAGAGCCGTAATTAAAAAACGACTAATTTCCACTGATTATTATAAACAATGAACTGCAGCAAAAGTATAATCCCGCTGGCCGCTTGTCGGGCTGATTGGACCATTCAGCCAAAGGTCACCACAATTCAATAGGCGTGACAGCGAAATGCCCGGCCCAAAGAAAAGGCCGGTACGGGTCAACCGTACCGGCCTGGATTTCCTGGCAGGCGACAGATTCGCCAAGCCCGGGTTCTTTCTTATTCGAAAACTTCAGCCATCGCTGTCTTGCATTGGGCGGATACGGAATCGGCGTTGGATTCCAGGCATTGCTTGATCCGGCCCTCACCCATCTGAACTTGAGCGCAATGGGCGAGTATGTCATCCTCGCACTGTCCAGCCACGTAATTCAGTGCAGAGACGGCATGTTCCAACTGGGCGGCCGCATTGTACAGGGCATACTGACACTGGCCGGACAGCTTGTCTTCGTGTGCGTAGAAACAGGCCAGGAGTCTTCCTTCGCCCATGGTGACCTGGCTGCAGTATTTCTCGACTTCGACCGCGCAACCCTTTTGCACATCGCTCACGATGTCCTGAGCAGAGACGTTGCCTGCAAATCCGATAAGAGCCAAGACGGCCAGTAAAATTGAAATTCTGAACTTCATGAATAGATACTCCGGTGGGTCATCTGAAATAAGGAGCGCAGATTGTCCAGCAGACTGCGCCAAATATCAACCGTTGTTTTCATTTCGAGCAAGTGTTTACAGGCCCCAGGAACTAACTTTCTCCTCCAGAACCGTAAGTCCTGGCTTCGTTCAGCGCATTTACCAGGATTTTTGCCCAGCCCCTGAGAATCCGCAAGGCCGCAGCCCGGTTGCTCACGGAATTGGTCCAGGTGTAAAAACCCGCGTTAGCCCTGTCCATTTTGCGGTCCAGGGCCTTGGCGATGATGTCCCCTGTGATCGAATCATACAGCTCAATGTACAGAGTCATTTCACCGGCTGAAGCAGTATAAACATTAGTGCGGCCGGCGCGGAGCGTATCCGGGGCATTGACGTCCAGGTTAATGATGGCGGGTCTGACAATCATGACGTCTTCACCCGCTTCATCCGTAACTTCGTATCCCGCTTCCTCCAGCGCTTCTTTGAACACCGTTTGGAATTCCTCCGCCAGGGTGGTCTTGATTTTCTCTATGTCCTTTGCCGTGACTCGAAAATTGGTGGCGGATCTTGTTCTTTGGTCCCGTTCCCAGTTTTTTTTGAAGGCGACGTAAGCATCCAGCAGTTGCACCCGCTTGTAGGGGGCCAGGTCCGCACCCGGTTCAGCGTAAACGATGGCCAGCTTGGAATCGGTCACACGGTGCAAACCGTCCACCGTGACGTCAGGGAGTTCCTGTTTTTTTGCATAGACTCCACTTGCGGCGAACAGGCCGAGAACTGCAATCAGCAGCAGGGAAACAAATGTCCTGATTTTCATTGAATGTATGCTCCGGTAGATCGTAAACGTAGGGACCAGATATCTTATAAGTTTATTACAGGTAAAAGTACAACATCTACCGGATTGAGACATTAGGGAATTTAATAGAGTTTCCATGAATCGATTAAGTACTTCAAACAGGTTATGATTTTCACCATGAACTTCCACAAACGCGACCTACGCTTGTTTTTCCGGCTGTTGACTCCAGGGTTGACCATGAAATTCACCGTTTTGATTTTGCTGTTGTTATGTAACCTGGCCTACGCTGACGCCAGGGAAATCGATGACTTTCGCTGGGAAGGCGTTGCGCGCATAGTAGCGATTGGTGACCTTCATGGTGATTATGAAAACTACCTCGAGGTATTGAGGATTGCCGGTTTAATTGATAAAAAAGGAAAGTGGTCCGGTGGTAAAGCCCACCTGGTGCAGACAGGAGATATTCCTGATCGTGGACCGGATTCGATAAAAATTATCAAACACATCAGCAAGCTTGCCAAGCAGGCGAAGAAGAAAGGTGGAAGAGTCCACAGCCTGATCGGCAACCACGAAGCCATGAATATGTACGGTGACCTGCGTTACGTGCACCCCGGTGAGTTCGAGGCATTCGTCAACCGGAATTCAGCCGCACTGCGAGATCGATATTTTGAAGTTTACATGCAAAACCGGGAAGCACAGGATCCCGAGAGTTTTGCAGCCCTGCCCGAAAACTACCGGGAACAGTGGAATCTCAAGTTCCCGCTGGGCTGGGTGGAACATCGGCAGGCCTGGGATCCAGCCTGGAACCAAGAGGGTGAAATCGCGATCTGGGTGCTGGAACGCAAGGTATCCATCAAGATCAACGACACGATTTTTCTGCATGGCGGCATCAGTGGTTACTATTGCCAGAACAGCCTGGAATCCATAACGGAAAAGGCCCACGCAAGCCTGGGGCACTACGATCCCAAAAGCCCCGGAATTATTGAGGATGAGTTTGGTCCCCTGTGGTACCGGGGTTTATCCGGCGTGGAACCCCATGCTTTGCCGGCAACCGTTGATGCCATCCTCGAGCACCAGGGAGTCCGTCATATCGTGGTTGGTCATACGCCCACCAGGGGCGTGATCTGGCCGCGTTACGATGCGAAAGTCGTGATGATCGACACAGGCATTTCCAGCGCTTATGGTGGCCACCTGGGCTACCTGGAAATTACATCGGATGGACTGTTTGCCGGGTATCGGGGGGGTAAGCTGCCCTTGCCATCCAAAGATGAAGGGCGGGTGTCCTACCTGGAAAAAGTAATCGGCAAGGATCCTGACAATCCCTATCTGCAGGAACGATTGGAAATCCTGCTGCACCCGGTGACCCCCGAGCCTGATGGTACGGAGAAAACTGCCGCGCCGGGCGGGGTTGGCGAGATGGCTACAGAAGAAACGGCAACTGCAGAAACGCCAGCTCCCGAACCCATCCCTATTTGCGGCATTTCGCAATAATTTTCTTTTGGAAATCCTTGTCGTCTTTCAGGGTATCGAAGAATTTCCCCAGGAACTTCAGTGCTTTTTTCCTGGTACTGGAATTCAGGAGCGGCTCATCAGTGACCAGGGCTAATATGGCCTGTTCATGATCGAGGAATCGCTCCCTGCCTTCCTCCATGGTTTCGTTGTGCGCACAAAAGCCCCTGTATAGCCGCTGCGTGACGTTTCTGACCGGTAAATTCTCAGGTGGTGTAGCGTAGGGAGCGTTGATTAGTCCGGCCGCATCAAAATCATAGGGGACGGGATAGACCGGATCCTTTATTGGATCCTGCCCGACCAGCTTGGCATTATGGCAGCATTTATCCTTGTCGGGTCCGCTGATGGCCGACCAGTCCAGGTTTGCGATCATGTATTGGAACAGGGCGAAATTGATGGATTCCCGTGAATCCAGTTGGTTTCTCGTGGTTTTCGCGATTTTCAGCTTTTTCTGATCGTTGCGCTTGGCGACATCACTGTCATCTTCGATCAGGAAAGCGAACTTGGGCTCCTGCTCTTTTCCTTTCTCAGTATCCACGTAAGTGACAGATAGAGGGCGCACCCTGAAGCTGAAGTCAGTGATGATGTTGTACATCTGGTAAGTCAGCATTTCCAGAATATAATATTGCTCGAAGCGCGAACTCGTTTGACAATGCGTGACCATTTTCAGTGATTTCTGGCCACGGAAAGAGGTGCCCTTGACTTCTTCCTTGTCGAACCGGAGCTTGATCGGTGGAAAACGGCAAACCGCTTGCCTGGTCCGGCCTCTGCGTTCTACCGTCATATTCAGAGACGTGGCATTGCCCAGTTCGTCTGTGAATTCAATTTTCGCCGGGTAGGTGCCCTGGTATTTTTCTTTGCGTTCAATGTCCCGCCAGGGCGCGCTAATCGTCACGGAAATGGGTTCAGAGGACGTAAACAGCTTGGCGGGTTTTGGCGCTGAATCTTTTTTCTCAGCACCATGCACGGAGCTTATGAGAAAAAGCAAAGCTAAAACCATGCACAGGTTTAATGTAATTCTGCTCGTGATGGACCTGTTGCTAGACACTGACATAAAGATTTCCCTGCACCAATTAATACAGATTATAGAACGTTAAGGAATAATCGCGCGCAAGATGCGCTACAACTGAGTTGTTCCAATGCCTTTTTCTTCGAGCAGAATGGGAATATTGTCGATCACCGGGTACATCACTTTTGAATCTTCGGTGATCAGTGCTTCACTCAAAGCCTGCTCTACGACCTCACCATTAACGTACTGAACCTCTCCCGCGCGGATGGCAGTATTCAATTTTTCCAGCCTGGCCGGTGACAGACGCGTGAGTGGTGTCTTGCTGACCGGGCAGCATAGTATTTCCAGCAATTTTCCATCAATGGGCATAACAGAATGACCTGGCAGGTACACAGATTTTCTATTGTACTGAATACGGGCTATGTCTGTCGGGCACTTGTGCTGGTAAAATAGGTGGCTTCTATTCTTATTTTCCTGACAGGAATGATTGCTGTGAATGAAAAGGTGCTGGTAGGTATTATCATGGGTTCCCAGTCCGACTGGGAAACCATGAAGCACGCCGCGGAAACGCTGGAAACCCTGGGTGTTGCCCATGAAACCCGGGTGGTTTCGGCACATCGCACACCGGATCGCATGTTTGAATATGCAGAACAGGCTGCTGAGCGGGGCCTGATGGTGATCATCGCAGGCGCCGGCGGAGCTGCGCACCTGCCCGGTATGGTGGCTGCAAAAACTGTTGTGCCGGTGTTGGGTGTGCCGGTGCAGTCGAAAGCTCTGAACGGTATGGATTCGCTGCTGTCGATTGCGCAGATGCCTGCCGGGATCCCGGTGGGCACCCTGGCCATCGGTATCGCCGGCGCTGTTAATGCAGCCCTGCTGGCGGCTGCCATCATCGGCAATACCTCGCCCGGAATCCGTCAGGCACTGGAACAATTCCGCGCTGAGCGCCGCGATACAGTGCTGGCCAGTCCGGACCCCAGCCGGGTCTGAAACCATGAAATCATCCAGAGAGACTCTGTTCCCGGGCGGGACCCGGGTAGGGATATTCGGCGGTGGTCAGCTTGGGCGAATGATGGGCCTGGCCGGAATTCCGCTGGGGCTGGAATTTACTTTCCTCGATCCATCGCCTGATGCCTGTGCCGGGACAGTCGGCACCCTGGTCCAGGCTGATTTTTCCGATACGGAGGCTTTTCGCCGCCTGGCCGGCAGTGTCGATGTCGCGACTTTTGATTTTGAAAATGTTCCGGAAAGTTCCGCGCGGGCTTTGCAGGAAATAAAGCCCGTGTACCCGTCTCCGCAAGCGCTGGGTGCGTGTCAGGATCGACTGCATGAAAAAAACTTACTGTCCTCTCTCGAGATCGCAGTGCCGGCTTACCACCCCGTTTCCAGCCGTACAGACCTCCTGGCCGGCCTGGACAAATTCACCTATCCGGCCGTACTGAAGACCCGCCGCCTGGGTTACGACGGCAAGGGTCAGGCGATTCTCCGTGACCAGGAAGACCTGGAACGCGCCTGGCAGAAGCTGGGTGATTTTGATCTGATTCTGGAGACATTTGTACCCTTCGAACAGGAGTGCTCGTTGATTGGTGCCAGGGGCATCGACGGGGAGACTCGTTTCTGGTCCCTGACCCGCAACCTGCACGTGGACGGCATCCTGGTGCTTAGTTTGGCAGGGGGATTCGATGACGCCCTGCAGGCTGCCGCAGAAGACATGATGCGCCGCCTGCTGGATCACTTCGATTATGTTGGCGTTCTGACGCTGGAATTTTTCTTGCTGGATGGTCAATTGCTGGTCAACGAAATAGCACCCCGCGTGCATAATTCGGGGCACTGGACCATCGATGGTGCGCAAACCTCCCAGTTCGAAAACCATTTGAGAGCCATTACCGGTATGCCGTTGGGCGGCACCACAGCGAGGTGCGAGGCGCTGATGTTCAACTGGATTGGAGAACTGCCGGAGCGTGACCGGCTGTTGGGCATTCCCGGTGTTCACTGGCACGACTACGGCAAGGCGGCCCGGCCGGGCCGTAAGATCGGACATGCCACGCTGACCGCTGATACCCCGTCAGAACTGGCTGTTAATGCCCGGCTCGTGGCTGAAGCCGCGGGAGGTAAATTCCCGGTTCTGCTGAACTCGATATTTTAGCCAGCATATTGCATGAGTTTCGTTGAAATTAATTAAATATGTAATAATTACAATTTAATAGAATATATTTCTAATGTAAATTATTCTAACGACTCGATCAGATTGCAGACCGTATCAACGATCTGGTCAGCCTGGGCCTCGTCGATGATCAATGGCGGCAGCAAGCGGACCACGCTGTCTCGTGTGACATTCAGCAGCAGGCCCTGATCCAATGCTGCAATTTTTAACTGATTAACATCCTGGTTCAGTTCAATTCCGATCATCAGTCCCCGGCCGCGGATATCTTTCACCGCCGGATGGTCCTGCAAGCGGGACCTGAATGCTTCGAACAT
>JAIVWI010000058.1:0-15733 GCA_048636595.1 Oceanospirillum sp.
CGATGCCCAGCAGTATGTGGTGCATGACGGTGTTGCCGACCACAACAACATCGGTTATGTCCTGTGGGGATAATCCAACCTCTCTGGCAGCTTCATCCGCCAGCTCATTCAATGTGCGAATGATTTGTCGGTTCATTCTGGATAAGCCCTGTGGTTCTGAGTTTGTGTAGCTGATGCGGCTCATCAGGTCTTCACCGAAGCGAACCTGGGGGTTCATGGCAGATTTAGTAGTTAGCACCGCGCCAGTGCGCAGGTCACAAAGGTGAGCAACCACGGTTGTCGAGCCGACATCCACAGCCGCGCCGTAAATCCGGTCCCGCAATCCGGGCCAGATCGCGACAATCCGCTCCTCGTTGCGAATCGCCACCGTTACCTGCCACTTGCCCTCCCGCAATGCGGCCTGCAGGGACCGTAACACGCCGATATCCCATTCCAGTCCGGTCAGTCCCCAGTCTTTATCCAGGGACTGCAACAGACGTTGCAGGTCGCCTTCCGGGCTGAGCAAATCCGGCTGACGCACTTCCGTGAAATACAGGTGAAGCACCGGGTCCAACTCGATGTCGTGCGCCTCGAAGTCCTTGCGCACCACCTGGTGGTGCACCTGGCTGCCCGCCGGTACGTCAATTCGCACATCACCCAGGATTTTCGCCTGGCAGCTCAAACGATGACCCGCTCCCAGCCGCCCACGCTGCCGGCAATACTGCTCATCCTCACCCATGTCACTCAGGTGATCCGGGCTGGAAACAATCCCTTCTTTGGCGAAACTGCCCTCCACTGCCTCCACCTGGCAGCGCCCGCAACGGGCCCGTCCACCACAGATTGAATCAATGTCCACACCCAGTTGACGTGCGGCGCTCAGTACCGGCGTGCCGATGGGGAAGCGTCCGCGTTTCCCTGATGGGCTGAATACAATTAATGCCTGAGGGGTGTCACTCACCGCAATTTATTCCCGGGACTTCGCAAGCCGGCGGCGCCGGCCACCACGGCGACGACGACCACCTTCTGCAGCCGGTTCACGGTACGCCGCAATCCAGTTCGCACACTGAGGATCGTGGTCCATCAACACATCGGCGCCCCGCACTGCCTGCATCAGGGAAGTTTCAAGCGGGTTGGTGATGGCCGAGGTCATCCCGGCGCCGATCGCCATGGCAAGGAAGGTAGGATTCAGGCCATGCCGGTTGGGCAAACCAAAACTGACGTTGGAGGCGCCGCAAGTCGTGTTCACTTTCAGCTCGGTGCGCAAGCGGCGGATCAACTGCATCACCTGCACACCGGCATCAGCCATCGCACCCACCGGCATGACCAGCGGGTCGACCACAACGTCACATGCCGGAATGCCATAGTCCGCGGCGCGATTAACAATTTTTTTCGCCACCTCGAAACGCACGTCGATGTCTGTAGAGATACCCGTATCGTCGTTGCAGATCGCAACCACCGCGGCTCCATGTTTCTTTACCAGCGGCAGCACACGCTCAAGGCGTTCCTCTTCGCCGGTGACTGAATTCAGCAATGCTTTTCCCTGGTAGGCTTCCAGCCCTGCCTCCAGCGCCTCGACCACCGAGGAGTCTATCGACAGGGGCACGTCAGTCAGCGATTGCACCAGGCGGATGGCCTGGGCCAGCAAGGCAGGTTCGTCCGCCAGCGGGATGCCGGCGTTAATATCCAGTACATTCGCGCCGGCCGCAACCTGCGCGATCGCATCCGCCTCCACCCGGCTGAAGTCACCCGCTTTCATTTCCCCGGCCAGCAGCTTACGCCCGGTTGGATTGATGCGCTCACCGATAACGACAAACGGCCGGTCGAATCCGATTACGACTTCCTTACTGGCTGAACTGATAACAGTGTCTGTCATGTCCCCTCCTGCGCCAATTCGGGCTTTAGCAATAGGGACAGCGGCCCGTCGCCGTAAAACCGGTAGACGTAATCCAAACCCAGAAAATCAGCCTGTTGCCTTGCCATGGCCTGTAGTTTCTTCGATTCGGTTTGCGCCAGGTACACCACCCGCTTGTAGTTTCTGAAGTATACCGGCATCAATTGCGGTCGCCGGTCCAGCCCCAGCCCCTTTATAACCAGACGGTCAAAGTGGCGAACCAGGAAATCAGTGAGGTAAAAACTACCCACCTCCTCTTCCGCCAGGGCACGAAAATCCCCACTGTCCGCGTAAAATTCATAGCAATGCGCGCCGGGAATGCGCTCTATTCCATATTCATCAATTACCTTGTCCAGCATGCCGCCCGTACCGCAGTCAGCGTAAGCGACAAATACTTTTTTGAAGCGGCTGACTTGTGACTCAATTTTTGCCTTAACCTCCAGGGGAATTCTGTCCGGTGTGTTGTGTAATTCTGCCGGCAGGCACTGGAACTCTATATGTTCCCAGTTATTAAGATCCTTGATGCGTACCAATTCCCGGGCAATGGCGCCACAGGCAATGACGAGAACAGGGGCAGTCTCGGTCACAATAATCAGGAAGCCAGGGCAAGTAATTCTTTGGCGACTTCCACCGCTGTGGCAGCATCACGGCAATAAGCATCGGCTCCAATGGCCTCGCCGAACTCATCGTTCAACGGCGCCCCGCCAACCAGCACAATGTAATCATCACGAATACCTTTCTCTTTCATGGCGTCAATGACGACTTTCATGTAAGGCATGGTAGTGGTGAGCAAGGCCGACATGCCCAGGATGTTTGCCTTGTGTTCCTCGATCGCGTCGATGTAAGTGGCCGCCTCCACATTTATTCCCAGGTCAATAACCTCGAATCCCGCGCCCTCCATCATCATACCGACCAGGTTTTTCCCAATATCATGGATATCGCCCTTGACCGTACCCACCACCATCGTGCCGGTTGGCTTGGCGCCGGTTGCAGAAAGAATAGGTTTAAGCAGAGTCATACCGGCCTTCATAGAACTGGCCGACATCAGCACCTCGGGCACAAACAGGATACCGTCACGGAAATCGACACCGACGATGGTCATCCCCCCTACCAGAGCTTCTTCCAGAACTTTGGTCGCACTCCAGCCCCTGTCCAGCAGAATCTGCGTACCTTCGGCAACCTCTTCAGCCAGCCCGTCATAAAGATCATCGTGTATTTGCTCGACGAGTTCGTCGTCCAGCAATTCCGCCAGGATAATTTCTTCGTCGTCGTATTTTTCGTTGCCGTATTCTTCAGTCATAAGCTTTCAAGCCTCTGTTCCAGTGTATTACCAACGCCCGTTACCGGGGCGCATGTCTTCGCGTGTCAGGCGGATCGGAAACTTTTCCCGTATTCTCGCGTCTGCCGCCGGATCGATATACTCGGGGTAATGGCTGGAGAGAATACTCTTTACCTTCCGGTGCGCCAATGCATAAACGTCCTCTTTGCCGCCCGCTTCCCATTCGCCGGGTGACCGCCGGTCTGCCACTTCCGGGTACAGGTATTCTGTCCGCATAAGCGCCAGGGTCTGGTTCTGGCTCAGGAAATGTCCTGTGCCGAAAACAGCATCCTTGATCACCTCATAGGACAGCGTTTCGTCCGTTACCTCGATGCCACGGAGCAGCCTTTGTACATTACCCAACATGTCGTTGTCGATAACCATACCCTCAAATGACTGGCCTATCAGGCTTCCGACAATCCCGGGATAGGCTGCCACATGGTTGCCGCCAGCCAGTGCCAACGCGGTGGTGGTGACGGCTTTTTCATACCCCGCCTGGGCGTCCATCGTTTTCGAGTCGGTCATGCCGCAGGCCACGCTGCTGATAAAACCAAAATGGTTGCAGAGCTGGGCCGTGGCTGCCATAACCAGTGCTCCTTCGCCGCTCCCGCCACTGAACGCCCCGGTCCTGAGGTCAGAAATAAACGGCCACATGCCAAAATTGATCGCCGACCCCGGCCGTACCAGGTTCATGACCGCCATGCAGGCCAGGGTTTCGGCGAAGCACTGCGCCAGTGTTCCGGCCAGTGCAGCCGGTGCGGTCGCACCCGCCTGGGGCGCCACGGCTACATCACCCACCAGGCCCAGCTCGGCCAGTTTAACCAGCACCTGGGCATTGTCTTTCCCAAACCGCAGCGGGGAGGTAATGGGACAGCCGCCAAAGGTACAGAACGGCCGTTTGAGGAAACCGCCTTCTTCTCCCAGGTAGGAATCAAATAGTTCAATGATGGGTTCTATGTGATCAACTTCGGCGATACCGAGTGCAAAGGGCTTGCACGTGCCTGCCAGTTCGGCGTAAGCGATGTTCATATCGTGCACAAACAGATCTTTGCTGTATTCTGCTGCGATGAATGGCTGACCGAACGAGTGAATGTGCTCCAGCTTATCAGCCAGCCGGGCGGCATCGTATAGATCAACCAGCTCGGTGGGCCGGAAAACCTGGCTGTCGAATTCGAGAATGCTGATTGATTCGCCGGAAGTCGAGAAATATACCCTCTGTCCACCAATTTCCAAATCGAAGCTGGGATCGGGTGCGTAGCACACGTATTCCCTGGCTGAGACATTGATCATGTCTTCAACCAGGGCACGCGGAAAACGCAGGCGGTTGTCTTCCCCCAACACACAACCACCCGGCAGAGCATAGTGCAGTATTTCCGGTATCGGATCGCCAATCCCGATATTTTCGAGAAGATCCAGGGCTGTGTCGTAGATACGCTGGATGTCATGCCCGCTCAGCGGTTTGTATGCTCCGCCCTGCATTCCCGGCCTGACTGCGGAGATCACCGGTGGACTTTCCCTGCGCGCTTTTCTGCCTCTACGCACGCTCAACTCCATTAAATTTTTCAAACGTTTCCTTGCGCCAGCGTTCTGTTCTTTCAATGTCATTGAAGCTGAACAAGTGGAAGCCCGGGATGTTGATTTCCGGATCACCCAGGCAGGGCTCCAGGCCGGCCAGCAAGTCGTCGGGCTGGTAGGGTTTAGCGCTGATCATTTTTCTGAACATGCCTTTCTGCTTCTTCAACACTTTTACGGACTGCCCCACACCAATCCTCAGCGATAGCGAGATCAACTTGCCCATATCGGCCACACCCGGCAGGCCGATCCACGCCGGCAGGCTCACGCCAGCCTCACGAATGACTTTCAACCAATCGACCAGGGCCTGCGACTCGAAACACATCTGGGTTACCAGGTAAGAGGCAAATTGTTGTTTTTCAAGGAGTAATCTAAGCAATTCCCGGTCTTCGACAAGGGGGTGCCCTTCCGGGTGAGCGGCAATGCCGACATCTTCTATGGTATGTCCTATTTCAGCCATGTCCCGCAGTACATCCAGCGCGCAAGGGTATTCTCCGGCCGGCTCCGGCGCATCACCACCGGGAACAAACACACTTTCGACCCTGGCTGCCTCAAGCCTGGCCAGTATTTCACGCAGGTGGCCTTTGTCCCGGATCATCCTGGCCGCGATGTGCGGAATCAGCTTGAGTTGCCTTTCTTCGGGTAAAGCCCTGAGTTTTTCCACCAGTTTCAGCGTAGGCTCGAGACCGTGCACCGGGGAACAGGTGATCGAGACATAGGAGTGCCTTGGAATGTGGATCAGCCGATCCATGATGGTCCTGGTGGGAAACACTTCCAAATAGGCCTGATCCAGAAGACTGGCCAAAACCTGGTGATTGTTGTTGCTACGCACCATAAACTTACCCTGGCCTTTCATCCGGTTTTTTCATTGTGTCCAGGTACCAGGAAAGGAAGTTCCACGTGTACTCTTCCATTGTTGAGAGCGGACCGGGCTGATAAAAACGCGAATTCACCCCCTGCTGGTTGCGCTCGATGATGGTCTTGTCCGCGTGTGTCGTGACATCCCATAACCAGGTAAGTTTGTCCCTGGCGTAATCTCTGCCCTCTTCTGCATCGCCGTTAACCAGCCAGGTGATGTCACACTCTGACATACCGATCGAAAGAGGGATAAACCGGTAAATGACCACGTGATCGCAATACATCAGTGCATAGGTCACTGGCCCCACTTGCAAATCGGTGGCGCCACCATCGTAGTCACGAATGCCGCCGAGCAGCGGGGCTAGCGGTTTGCCATCTTCGCTGCCGGTGACATGACCTCGTATCAGGGCATAACGCTCGTAGGCAAAATCGGCGCCAAATCCCGGCGCCTCGAGGTACGTCCTGTTAACAAAGTCCGTACCCAGGCCACAGGACGCTGCGCGGCCGAGCAGTTCCTCGTGCAGTTCCTCAGTACGCTTTGCCGGCCAGGCGAGGCTGTGGCCACGCGAGTATTCCGGGTGTGAAGGTGCACAGTGGTAACACTCGCAGTAGTTTTCTACCGCCAGCTTCCAATTGGATTCTATGAGGTAGGCCTGCCGGTGGGCGACCCTGGCATTCTCCAGCCGGTACGGGCTCAGGCATCCGGCCAGTCCGTCGCGTACCGGTGCAAAAGAAGACGGTTTATCGGCGAAATTAATGAAAACCATTCCTTCCAATAACTCAACATGAATTTTCCGCAGGGAAATACTGGACTTGTCGAAGGATTCATCCATGTGAGCTGCACCCCGGAGTTGACCTTGCAGGTCATAGCTCCAGGCGTGGTAGGGGCAAATCAGAATCTTCGAGCATCCCTTGTTTTCAACACAGATACGCGAACCACGGTGACGACAGACGTTAAGCAAGGCATTAATCTCGTTCTCGCTGCTACGCACGATAATAACTGATTCATCGGCCAGTTCGAACAGGAACCAGTCACCCACATTCTTAATCTCGCTCTGGTGACCGGCGTAGAGCCAGGAATTCATGAAAATCCGCGTGATATCCCGTTCGTAGATATCAGGGTCCCGGTAAAATTCCCGTGCCAGGGAATAATGCTCGGGCTGATTCTTGACCAGCTTGATTATGTCTTTTTCATTCACTTGCGTTTTCCTTCTTTCCGCTGTGTCAACATGGCCGCAGCTTCAGGGCCCTTCCTCCAGCATGGGGGGGACTGGAAAATGGCGGGGAAAAGCACTGGCCAGGTAGGCCATGCATATATTCCGGGCCTGCTCACGGGTTATGGAACGTGGGCTGATCAGCAAATCCAGCCACAGGCCTTCGGTCATGGCGGACAGGCCCGTGGCCAGCGCCGTGGCATCAAGTCCCTGGTAACCACCTTCTTCAATCAGCAACCGGCACAAAGCACCAAGTTCCTTGCGGTATCGAATATCTCTCGCCCTGCATATTTTGCGGTAGGTTGGGCGGGACTTGCTTTCTCCCCAGAAAGCAAACCACATGGCCAGTTTGTTACGGTCGCAGACCGGCATTTTGAAATCCACTTCCACCAGCGCCACCAGCCGTTCAACCGGGGAAGGTCCTGCTCCATCACGGGCCTTCTCCCAACTTGTGTTGTATTCATCTGCGATGTAGCGGAGGGTTTCGACCAGCAAGCGTTCTTTGCTCTGGAAATGCAGGTTGATGATGCCCTGGCTCAGGCCAGCTTCCCTGGCAACGGTAGCCATGGTGGTGTCTGAAAGGCCATTTTTCGCGACCGATCGAACCGTGGCCCGGATCAACTGTAACTGCCGCTCCTCTTTTGAAGCGGTTCTTTTTTTTGTCGGTGCACTCAGAGCAGCTCTACTCATTGGTCTTTCCCGTTAGCAGCCACTGGCAACTTGTACCACAGCAAATTTATTTTCCTCTTTCCTGGACAATTAATATAGACGCTTCCTTTTTTCTTTGCAATGAATGAATAATTATTCATTTGGTATGGACAAGGCACGTCGGGATATGAGATTCTAGGGTCCAAAGAAAACCTCGGAGGATTTATGCGCCGCTCGCTGAAACGTTCCAACCTTCACCACAAAAAGGCTTTGCAAAAATTACCGCTGGGTGTCTCCTCGAATTTCCGCTACTGGGGCAAAGATAAAACCATCTATATTGACCATGCTAGCGGTGCTCGCCTGTGGGATATTGACGGTAACGAGTACGTCGATTACCGCATGGGCTACGGGCCGGGAATTCTCGGCTACGCTGATCCACGCGTGGATGAAGCGGCACGCGAGGGTATGGAAATCGGGGGGGTGTTTGCCCTTTCAACCGAACGCGAATACGAAGTGGCGAAGCGCATCTCTAAAATGGTGCCGGCAGCTGAACTGATACGCTTCTCCAATTCCGGTACCGAAGCCGTGATGGCGGCCCTGCGGCTGGCGCGGGCCCATACCGGCAAGGACTCCCATATTATCGTCGAGGGCGGCTACCATGGGGTCTTCGACGCCGTGCTCTGGTACGCCGAGGTCGAGGAGTGGGACCCGGCGACCGGAGACCCGCCGATCGAGCCAGGCAGCGAAGGCATACCCCGCTTGCTGAAAAAACTGGCCCATTTCACACCACTCAATGATGCCAACTACCTGGAGGACCTGCTGAAACGCCATCACCAGGATATCGGTGCTTTCCTGATCGAGCCCATCATGGGTAATGCCTGCTCCATCATGGCAAGCCAGGAATACGTGCGTGCAGCCCGGGAACTGTGCGAAAAATACAACGTTGTCATGATTGTCGACGAAGTGAAAACCGGCTTCCGGGTCGCCAAAGGCGGTGTGCAGGAACTCATGGGTTTCAAGGCCGACCTGTGCACTTTTGCCAAGGCCATAGGCAATGGCTACCCCATCTCGGTGGTGGCCGGGCGCGAGGACATCATGCGCCGGATCGGCGATGGCGTAATCCACGGCGGCACCTATACCTGCCATTCCGTTGCACTGGCCGCGGCTGAGAAAACACTGGAAATACTGGACGAAACCGACGCCCTGGAAACCATAGCCAACTACGGGACTGCCCTGCAGGCAGGCATGAGCGAAATCCTTACCGCACGGGACATTCCGCACTCCTTCACTGGCCATCCTTCGATGGGTGGCTTGATCTTCGATGATCCGCCGCCGGACAACTACCGGGACTGGTCTAATTCCGACTACGGTTTTTACGACAAGATGGCGCCCGAACTGCACGACCTGGGTGTGCTGTGCGAACCGGACTCGCGTGAACCTCTTTTCATATGTGAGGCGCATGCGAAGGACGACAGCCTATCGGACACGCTGAAGGCGTTCGAGCAGGCGGTGGACACGACCATTGAAAAAATAAACTCTAAAACCTAGCGCCGTGGTATTCCATACCACAGAAAAGCGCCATATACGGAGTTAATAGCCGTGACAAAGAAATATGATGCGATCGTCATCGGAGCGGGTCACAACGGCCTGACCAATGGTGCATACCTCGCCATGGCGGGACTGGATGTCCTGATGGTGGAGAAAAACGAATACATTGGCGGAGCCACTGCCAGCCGGGAACTGCACAAGGACTGGATCTATTCCAACGCTTCCTACGTGTGCAGCCTGTTGCGACCGGAGATTTTCCGCAGCATGAACCTGGCCAAATATGGGCTGCAGATCGTGCCTTACGGCGGCAGCGTGACCCTTGCCAGGAATGGCGACTACATAGGCAATTACGTCGATCCGGATATTACCCGCAGGGACATAGCGCGGCACAGCCCGCGTGATGCGGATGCCAGCGTGCGTTATGACCGTGACCTCATGCGGCAATGCCGCCTCATCCGTAAATTGCTGTTGCGCACACCGCCGGACCCGACTTCCTTCAAGCCCCGCGACCTGTTTGAATTGCTCTACATGGGCAAGGAGGTGATGGACCTGGGCGAAGACGTTATCTACGACACCCTGCGTTTCTACACCATGAGCATCTCTGATTTCCTGGACGAGTATTTCGAAAGTCCGCTGGTCAAAGCATCGCATGCCGGCAGTGGCATCATCGGCTCAGCACTCGGCGTCATGTCACCCGGTACAGCCTATGTCCTGCTGCATCACGCCATGGGCGCTGTGGACGGAAGCATGGGCTCCTGGGGGTACGCACGCGGCGGCATGGGCGCCGTGGCCAAGGCCATGAACGACTGCTTCATCGACCATGGCGGCACGACCGTCACCGGCACCGGCGTTGAGCAGATCATCGTCAGGAACGGCAAGGTGACCGGCGTGGCGATGGAAGACGGCAATGAGTATTACTCGGACGTCGTGGTTTCCAACATGACCTTTCCACGCACATTCCTTGAATGCATGGATGCAAAGGACCTCAAGCCTGAATTTCTCAAAAAGGTGAAAAACTTCAAGATACGCGGCTCCTCCGGAAAAGTGAACATCGCCCTGGATGGCTTGCCCGATTTCGTCGCACTGCGCGGCAACCCTGAATTGGTTCGTGCCGACATTAATCTGATCGACTCCATCGGGCGCCTGGAGCGGGCCTACGATGACTGGAAGAACGGGACCTGGTCACAGGACCCCTATTGCGACACGATGATTCCCTCACTGACCGACCCGACCATGGCGCCTCCGGGCAAACACTTCATGTCGGTGTTCGTGCAGTATGTGCCGCCAAAAGTCCATGGCAAGGACTGGACCGACGAACAGGTCGCCCAATTCGGCCAGACCGTGGTCAACCAGATCGAGAAACACGCACCCGGCTTCAAAGACCTGATCCTGCACATGGAAGTGCGCACGCCGCGCGAACTCGAGAACGAGATCGGCCTGACCGAAGGCAACATTTTCCAGGGTGAACTGACCATGGACCAGTTAGCGTTCAACCGGCCCATCCCGGGCTATGCCCAGTACCGCGGGCCAGTAAAAGGGCTGTACATGTGCGGTTCGTCCAATCCACCCGGTGGAGGTGTCATGGCGGCGCCGGGCGCCAACGCTGCACGTGAAATCCTGGGCGATTTACGCAAACCCAATACGGTACCGGAGGGCTGGCTCGATGACTAATACAATCATTATCGGCGGCGGCCACAATGGCCTGGTGTGCGCAGCCTACCTGGCAAAGGCGGGCAAAAAAGTCACGGTGCTCGAAGCAGCTGACCAGGTCGGCGGTGCTGCAGCAACGCGTGAATTCGCGCCGGGCTACCGGGCTTCGGTTGCGCACCTTCTTTATTTGCTGGACAAGGACATCAGCAAGGAACTGGCATTGGAGTCCCACGGGCTCAGGATGGCCAAATCCAGCCTGAAGACCATCGCCCTGGCGGAAAACGGCAAGCACGTATCCATCAGTTCCGATGCCGTGGAGGGCGCAGACCTCTCAAGTGAAGACAAGGCGGCGTACCGGGAATACCGTCGTTTCATGTCAAAATTCGCAGGCATATTCAGCGGTCTTCATAACAAGATACCACCTCGTATCACTCGTGAGCGCAGCGACATGATCGTGCTCGGTAAAATGGCCCTGAACGTCCGCATGCTGGGCCGGGATGACATGCGTGAACTGCTGCGAATCGGGGCCATCAACATCTACGATGTTCTGAAAGAAAACTTTGACGATCCACTGCTCAGAGGTGCGCTCAGCCTGGATGCCGTGCTGGGTACTAATTCCGGGCCCCGATCAAACAACAGCGTATTCACCGCCTTGCACCGCATGAGCGGAAACAACGGTGGCGCAGCCGGCGATGTTTCGATACCGCTTGGCGGAATGGGTGCTGTGACCGAAGCGCTTGCTGCCGCTGCACGTAAGGCCGGCGCCGAGATCCGTACCGGCAGCCAGGTCAGCAGCATCTTGCTCGACGGTGACATCATCAATGGTGTGCAACTGGCCAACGGTGAGCAAATTGCTGCATCAGTGGTGGTCTCCAACGCCGACCCGAAAACCACCATGATGAGTCTGCTGGGCGCCCGGCACCTCGAAGCCGGGTTCGCACGGAAGTTCGACAACATCCGGGCCAGTGGCAGTGCAGCCAAGCTGCATCTGGCGCTGGACGGCCTGCCCGATTTCAAGGGCGTCAGCCCGGAGCAACTGGGTGAACGCCTGGTGATTGCGCCCAACGTGGAATACGTGGAGCGGGCATTCAACCACTCCAAGTACGGTGAGTTCTCAAGCCACCCCGTGGCGGAGATCACGATACCGAGTATCCACGACAACTCCCTGGCGCCGGATGGAAAGCACGTGCTCTCGGCCATCGTCCAGTACGCACCGCGAAACCTCGGTGCCGGCTGGAGTGAAGGCAAGCAGGAATTCGCCGACACCGTCATGAATACGCTGTCTGAATATGCCCCGGATATCCGTGACAGAGTGGTCGCTTCCGAGTTGCTGACTCCCGAGGATATCGAGACTGAATTCCGCATGGCCGGCGGCCACTGGCACCACTGTGAATTGTCGCTGGACCAGTTCCTGATGTTGCGTCCTGTGCCCAAATCGGCACAGTACAGCACACCTGTGGAAGGTCTTTATCTCTGTGGCGCCGGCTGCCACCCCGGCGGCGGTGTAATGGGCAGCGCCGGCAGGAACGCAGCGTCTGTTGTATTAGCCCAATAACAATGAATGGGAAACGACGATGAGAACAGTAAATATTTCAAATTCGGACCACCACAAGAACGCCGTCTACCCCAGCCCGTTCCATTCGCGGCAGGAGCAGCACAACCAACTCAAGGAATGGAGCCGCTGGAGTGACTATCTTTCCGTACCGGCTTATTGGTGTGAGTCAATGGAGTATTTCTCCGGGCGCAACGCCTGTGGCGTGTTCGACATCACGCCCATGGTCAAGCACCTTGTCACCGGACCCGACGCCCTGGCTTATCTCAACCGGCTGATGACACGGGATGTGCGCAAGATCAAGCCCGGCCGCGTCGGTTACAGCGTCTGGTGCAATGACAACGGACAGGTGGTCGACGACGGCACGATTTTTCACCTGCGCGAGGGTGTATACCGCATCTGCTCGCAGGAACACCAGATCGACTGGTTCCTGACCAGCGCCGTGGGCTTCGATGTCAGCATCGTCGAGGACACCCATGATGTGGCCGGCCTGGCCCTGCAGGGCCCGACCAGTTGCGCAGTATTGAAGGAAATGGGACTGCAAGGCGTTGAAAACCTGACCCCGTTCGGCCTGACCTATTTTGATTTTGAAGGTATTGAACTGATGGTGTCGCGCACCGGTTTTACCGGCGATCTGGGCTACGAGTTATGGGTCGATCCCGACCATGCTGAACTGCTGTGGGACCGCTTGTTCGAGGCGGGCAAAACCCGCGGTATCCGGGCCATGGGTAGCAACGCGCTGGAAATGCTGCGCATCGAGGCGGGCTTCATCCTTGCAGGGGCGGATTTTCTCCCGGCGATGGAAGCCGTGCGGCCCACCCACACCCGCTCTCCCTTCGAAATCGGCCTGGGCTGGCTGGTGTCTTTTGAAAAAGGTGTCTTCAACGGCCGCAAGGCGTTGCTGGAAGAAAAGGAAAACGGCTCACGTTACCAACTGGTGAAACTCGATATCGACGGCGACAAACCTGCAAAGGATTCCTTCGTCTTCACCAAAAAAGGGAAGTACGCGGGCACGGTGACATCCGCCATGTGGTCACCCTCGGCCAAGGCCAGCATTGCGCTGGCGTCACTGGATGCGCCCCACGGTAAACCAGGCGAGGAATTCGACGTGGAGATTTACTACCAGCGCGAATTGAAATGGAACCGTGTGATGGCCCCTTGCCGCGTGGTCAAGGACGTTTTCTGGAACCCGCCTCGAAGGCGCCAGACGCCACCACCTGATTTCTAGGCCCATAGGGTGAATTAAAGCCCATCTGCATTTTATTTGATATTGACATTGGCCACTCTCGGACTTCCTGTCCTTCGCGGCCCCGCCACGGACGGACTGGTTGATTTGCAGCGAAAAACACAACTGATCCTGAACCGGCAGCGGCATAGTCTCTTCGCCCAGGAGAAGAGAGGCCGACGCCGCTCACCTCAGGCTCGGGTCTTTGTTACCAGCAAGGTACCCAGCCCAATAATGAACAGTGACAGATAGGGCTCAAAAGGCCAGTACGGTAGCCACAGCACAAGATTCGCCGACCACGCGGGCGCGAGCAGAAAATCGGTAACCGGCTTTTGCCATTGCAGACCGGTAGAGGCAACAAAAAGACCGAAGCTGATCAGTGCGCCGCCGAATATCCTGAACGCAAACGGCGCGCTACTCTCCGGCGCATTCCTGAGTGCTGCCTGACGCCGTTTCGTGCCCCAGGCCGCAATTCTCAGCGCAAATGCGAGGAACCCACTCCAATAGAAAACATAGTCAATCGGTTGCGGGTTCTCATAATAGGACAGGTTCCACCAGTAGACGCTGAACGGATAGGCCCACAGGAAATACAGCCCGCTTTTGTGTAGCAACTTCCACTGTTTCGCATTCAGATATTTGCGGCCGAATTTAAAGGACGTCACCACCATCGCCGCCAGGAATATGTAGCCAGTGCTGCCTTCGAGCTCGTCACGAAGATAAAAGATTTCTTCAAAATAATAGTCACGGAAGAAGTTCGACATCATGGAAATGAACAAGCCTTGCCATGCCATTGCAACCGCAAAACACATGCCGATATATTTCCGGTTACGCAGCAGCCACATCGGCAACGGGCCGGGGAACAGCGCCTGGAGCGCAGATGTAGCCGCCACCAGATAAATAAAAGGCACTGCCCAGCGTACAGAAAACGAGATCATATGCGAGACAGCAGCCGCATCGGACATGTCGACGCCCATCATCTCGATAACCATCATGATGGACATCGGGACAGAGACCAGCCAGAACAGTTTCCACTGGTTTATGGCTTTGTGTTGCAAAACTGTCTTCAGATCAATGCTCATATGTTTGGATCACTTGCGCAGCAATGCAGGGCATACCTCGGTCATTTTCTCAGTCCACGCTCACACGGTCGTCCATGCCGATAGGCTAAGATGATACCGTGACCGCGCATGGTAGTATTTACGAATGCCAAATTCCTTGAAAATCAGGACACGTAACGCACTCAAGGTCGCCATTGCCTTTACGCCCTGGCTGGTTTCCATGTACGTGTTTTTCTGGCTTGATCAAAGCGAAATCTGGACCAGCGAAACACCGCATCGTGGAAAGATATCCGTTGCAATCCTGGCTACTGGAATGCTGTTATCGTTTCTCCTCCAGTCACATTTTTCCAAGGGCCAGCAGAAATAATTAAGCAAACCCCTGCCGAGCGCCAGGCATCAAAGACCTGGCCCCGCCCCGCATGGACTGGTTGATCCGCAGCGAAGAACCCAATGTTCCTGAACTGGCAGCCATGTATTTTTGCTGGAAATAAAGAGAGGATTGGATCAGTAATCCGGCGGCGGTGTAGCACGCGCCCTTGCTGGCGTCCAGAATTGCTTTTTAATGACCGTGCACAGCACGACCTTGCGGTATTGGCGCAGCTCTTTCTGGAAGTAAACTTCCGCCCAGATGTCGCCTTTTAGAAATTCCGTCTTGATCATCGCCATTGCAATGTTGGCCTTGACCGCGGGTGACCACATGGCGGAGGTGACATAACCGATAACCGTCGAGCAGCGCTCGTTTTTGTACAGGATGGCCTCCACCGCGGGTTTGTTTCCCGGGATATCCAGGCGGGTCAGCGTGTATTTCGAACCGCGCGCCTTTTCTTTCAGCAAGGCTGTACGGCCGTTGAAGTGGGGCTTTTTGAAATCAACCAGCCAGCCGAGGTTCAATTCGAACGGCGACTGGTCGTGCTCGAAATTAATGGTCTTCAGTGCTTCGTGGAGCTCCATGTCCGGCATGATGAATCCGGCTTCCAACCGCGTCATGTTGGTAGCCTCCTCCCCGAATGGCTGGATGCCGTAATCGGCGCCCGCCGCGTACAGTTCATCCCACAAAACCAGCGCCAGTTCCGGCCGCACCCAGAGTTCATAGCCGAGATCACCGGTGAAGCCGGTGCGCGACACCATCAGTGTGTCGCCATGGAAAGGAAAATGCCTGATATCGAATGGTTTCGCTGTTTCGATACCCTGCAGGCCCATCTTTTTCAAAACGGTGCAGG